>JANNRO010000670.1:0-16307 GCA_031401505.1 Planctomycetia bacterium | reverse complement strand
ATCAGCATCATCAGCGCGGAGAGCGCGTCGATGCGCACGCCGATGCCCATCGAGAGCACGCGTTCGCCGCCCATCGGGATGCGGACCCATTCGAGGATCGCCTCGTGGACCAGCCCGTGATCGGCCATCATCGGGATCAGGAACTTCGTGAGCGTGACGACGAGGCCGGAGCCGATCGCGAGGATCGAAAGCGCGGCCGACAGTCCGCCGCGCTTCCGGATGGCCGGGACGCACGCCACGATGACTGCGGCGACGAGCGGCGCGAAGAGGACGAACCACGCGTACCAGCCGTCGTGCCCGGCATGGACGACGGCGCCCGCGGCGTGTTCACCGGCGAGGATGGGCATCGCGAGACCGAACATCTAGTGCCCCCCCCCGTGCGAACCGACCGGCGCGGACGCGTGAGCGTCGGACGCATGCCCCGTCGCGGATTCGGCGGCGTGATGGTCACCGTGAGCGACGTCGTGAGCGGCGTCGTGAGCGTGGTCGGCGTGCGGGACGTCCCTGCCCTCGGGCTCGATCGGCGGCACCTCGCCGAGCGACCGCTCGCGCAGATCGGACGCGGCGTTCGCGTCGACGACCCGGCGCAGGCGATACACCGCGATCACGATCGCGAGCCCGACGGCGACCTCGGCCGCGGCGATGGCCATGGCGAAGAACACGAAGACCTGCCCCGTGATGTTGCCGTGGATCTTCGAGAACGCGACGAACGCCAGATTGGCGGCGTTCAACAGGATCTCGACCGAAAGCAGGATCACGAGCACGTTGCGACGACACGCGACGCCGACGAGTCCGACGCCGAAGAGAATCGCCGCCAGCACGAGCACGTTGCGCGGATCGATCGAGGCCAGCACGAGGGAGACCGACGAAGACATGGCGCTCACGTGAGCCTCCGCTTCGTCAGGACGACGGCCCCGAAGATGGCGCCCGTCAGCAGCAGGCCCACGATCTCGAAGGGGAGCAACCAATCTTCGAAGAGCGCCTTGCCGATGGACTCGGGCGATCCGTCGGGGCCGCCCCCCGCGCGGGCGTCGAGGCCGCCCCGCTGGAGGACGACATCGATCGTCGCCCCCGGGATGGAAGAGACGGCGTACGTGCTCGTGGACGCTCCGGAGGGCGAAATCGTCGAAAGCGACTTCTCGTGGTCGCTTTCGGCGAGCGTCACGTGCAGCGCGCCGTCGGGGGAAACGGTGACGTTGACCTTGGTCGGAGCCTTCGGCTCGCCGACGGGGCGCTCCCCGAGGGGGAGATTGCCCTCGTACGCGCGGTCGCCTCGACCGTCACCCGGGGCCTGGCCCAACTCCGTCGCGGCTGCGACGACGGGAACTTCGTGCAACTCGATGTCCACCGGCGGGGGGACGGCCGAGGGCACGGGCACGTCCATCGGATCCTTGGGCTCGGGCGTCGGTGGTGCCGGGAGCCGGAGCACCGCCGTCACGCGGTCGGCGATCTTCGGATCGTCCGACGCCTCGTGGAGCGCATGGAGCGTCGCCCCCGTGAACGCGGCCGCGAGCAGGATTCCCATCACCCGGAGCTTGGGCCCCGAATGCGAGGCCAGCTGCGACGAGCGCAGGTCGAGGAGCATGATCACGAAGAGGAAGAGGACCATGATCGCGCCGGCGTAGACGAGGATCTGCACCGCGGCGACGAAGTAGGCCTCGAGCAGCACGTAGATCGCCGCGAGCCCGAAGAACATGACGACCAGCCAGCAGGCCGACGCCACGGCGTTCTTGCGCGAGACCGCGAGCAGACCCGAGAGGGCCGCCGTGGCTGCGAAGGCATAGAAGAGGATCTGTTCCATCGGTGAGCGGAGTTCCCGGCCGGCCCTACTTGTGGGCCCACTTCTTGATCGGATCGGGACGCACGCCGCCCAGCGCGTAGAGCGTCTCCTTGTCGTGGACCAGCTCGGAGCGCTTCTCGCCCCAGAGCTCGAATTCCTTCGACATGAAGATCGCCTCCTCCGGGCACGCCTCTTCGCACAGGCCGCAGAAGATGCACCGGAGCATGTTGATGTTGAAGACCGCCGGGCCGCGCTCGACGACGTTGCCCTGCTCGAGTTCGCCCGGGACGATGTAGATCGCTTTCGGCGGACAGACGTACTCGCAGAGCGAGCAGGCGACGCACTTGGGCCGCCCGTCCTCGTCCTTCACGAGCACCGGCGCGCCGCGGTAGTTGTCCTTCACCTCCCAGCGCTCTTCGGGGTACTGCATCGTCACGCGCTTGCCACCCATCGTGCGGAAGAAGTGCCCGATCGTGATGGCCATACCCTTGAAGATCGAGGGGAAGTAGAGACGCTCCTTGAGCGTCGACTTGCGGCGGACGATCTGTTTGACGGTGACGGCCACGGGGAGAGGTTCCGATCAGGAGGGCGACGAGAGCGACGCGGTGGGCGCGGGAGCAGGACTCGTGGGCGAGGACTCGAGACGCTTCGTCCCGGATCCGCGGGTCGCGAGCACCGGCGGCGGGCCCGGGTCGCGGTTGTGGGAGATCATGGCGGCGAGGACGCCCATGCCGAGCAGCGCGAGCGGTACGACGTAGCCGAGGAACGGCACGTGGAACGCCTCGACCGCGGCGGTCACCAGCAGGTTGAGCAGCGAGAGCGGGAAGAACCACTTCCACCCGATCGTCATCAACTGGTCGTAGCGGAAGCGCGGGAGCGTCCACCGGATCCAGAGGAAGACGAAGAGGAGGAAGAGCGTCTTGATCGCGAAGATCAGGATGCCCATCGCCCAGCCCAGGTTCTCGAGCCCGAAGAACGACCAGCCTCCGAGGAACAGCGTCGTGATCAGCGCCGAGGCGACCGTCATGTTCGTGTACTCGGCCATGAAGAAGAGCGCGAACTTCATGGACGAGTATTCGGTGTGGTAGCCCGCCACCAACTCGGTCTCGGCCTCGGGAAGGTCGAACGGAAGTCGATTGGTCTCGGCGTAGGCGGACGTCAGGAAGATGAAGAACGCGAGCGGCTGGTGGAAGAGGAACCAGCCGTTGGACGCCTGCCATTCGACGATCGTGCCGAGGTGGAGGCTGCCGACCATCAGGAGGACGCCCAGCGCCGAGAGTCCCATCGTGATCTCGTACGAGATCATCTGCGCGCTCGAGCGCACGCCGCCGAGCAGCGAGTACTTGCTGTTGGACGCCCACCCGCCGAGCGTGATGCCGTAGACGCCCAGGCTCGTGATCGACAGCGTGTAGAGGATGCCGATGTTGAGATCGGCCAGCTGGATGCCGCGGCCGAACGGGATCACGGCGAACGTGACCATGGCGGGCACGACCGAGATCGCGGGCGCGATCACGTACATCCACTTGTTGACGTGTCCGGGAACGACGTCTTCCTTGAAGATGAACTTGCCGAGGTCGGCGAGCGCCTGCAAAAGGCCCGCGGGGCCCACGCGGTTGGGGCCGACGCGGTCCTGGATCAACGCGGCGACGCGCCGCTCGCCCCAGACGAGGAGCGCCGAGAGAATGAGGATCACGTGGACGACGAGGAGGATCTTCCCGATCGTCAGCAGCACGCTCAGGAACGTCAATTCGGGCATGGCGGCCAGCACGGAATTCATGGGCCGCTTCCACCGACGCTCGCGGGCGCGGCGACGGTCTTGGACGGCGGGGGCGCCGAACGCAGCGCCGGGAACGCGACGCCCGAAAACGCGGGCAACGCGCGAATGGCGGCGACGGCGCCCGATCGGCCGACGGGTTCCGCGTCCGACGCCCCCGACTTCGCCATCTCGAGTTCGATCCGGATCTCGTCGAGGACGTCCACGGGAGAGCGCAGGTGCTGCGGGCCCACGCCGCGGGCCTTCCTCTGCTCCTGCACGATGCCGTCGACGTTGACGAGCAGACCGTCACGCTCGGCCCACGACGGGAGCGGGAACGCCACGCGCGCGCTCGCGGGAATGTCGTTCGCGTCGGTCGCGAAGACGACGGGGGCGTCGGTCGCGTCGCGCAGCGCCTTCGGGACGTTCTCGCCACGCTCGACGAAGACGATCGCCGCGGGCGCAGGATCGACCGCTCGCGACCAGCCGAGCAACTCCGCCCCGCGCGCGTTGGCACCCTTCTCGTTGACGATCAGGAAGCCGTCTTCGTCGGCGCCGACCTTCGACGAGAACCGGAGGTCGCCCGAGAGATGGGCCGTCGCCTGCGCGAGCAGATGGAGTTCCTCGAGCGTCGCGCCGGCGTCGGCGAGCACGCCGCCCTTGACCGCGGTCGAGAGCGCCTCGGCGGCGGCGCTGATCGCCTCGTCCCACGTCGCGTCACGCCAGAGCGTCGGGCCCTGCTTCAACCGGGGGGAGAGGAGCCTCGTCGACGAGTTGACGTGCTTGTAGCCCAGGCGACCCGGGTCGCACATCCACCAGCGGTTGACGTCCTGGTTCTCGCGCGGCGTCATGCGCAGGAAGCGGCCGCCGCGGCCGCCGATCGTGACGTTGCAGCCTCGCGCGCAGCCGGTGCAGAGGGACTCGGTGAAGTCCATGAACCACACGCGGCTCTCGAAGCGGAAGTCCTTCGACGTCAGTGCGCCGACCGGGCAGAGGTCGATGATGTTCATCGCGTAGGGCGTCGCGAACTCGCCCTTCGAGGTCATGATGACCTCTTCGTGGTCGCCGCGCGAGCCCATGGACAATTCGTGGGTGGAGGCGACCTCGTCGGTGAAGCGCACGCAGCGGGTGCATTTGACGCAACGCTCGGCGTCGTAGACCACGTTCTGGCCGAAGGGCACGTTCTTCTTCTGGTGCGTCTTCTCGACCGGGCTGCGCGTCTCGGAGGCGCCGAACTCGAAGGCGTAGTCCTGGAGCTTGCATTCGCCGGCCTGATCGCAGATCGGGCAATCGAGCGGGTGGTTGACCAGCAGCATCTCCATCGTCCCCGACTGCGCCTCCATCGCGAGCGCGCTCTTCGTGTGGACGACCATGCCGTCGGTCGCCGGCACGTAGCAGGCGATCTGCGGCTTCGGGTTCTTCTCGACCTCGACCATGCAGATGCGGCAGTTGCCCGCGATCGAGAGCCCCGGGTGGTAGCAGTAGTGCGGCACCTCGATGCCGGCGCCGTGCGCCACCTGGATGATGGTCTGTCCGGGCGCGAACTCGAGTTTCCTGCCGTCAATGGTGATTGTGGGCGTGACGGTGATCGTGGGCTTGACGGGGATCGTGGGCATGGTCAGACCCCCGCCCCGGCGCCCGAGCGCACGGAGGACGGCGCCGCGCCGGTGACCGACGGGGCCTTCGACATCTTCGCGGTGAACTCGTGGCGGAACTTCTTGAGGATCGAGCGCAGCGGCCAGACCGCCGCGTCGGCGAGCGCGCAGATCGTGCGGCCCTCGATGTTCTTGTAGAGATTTTCCATCAGCGTGAGGTCGGACTCCTGCCCGTCGCCGTCGACGATGCGCTGGAGGATCTTCTCGAGCCAGTGACAGCCTTCACGGCAGGGCGTACATTGACCGCAGGACTCGTGGGCGAAGAAGTGCGCGATGTTGACCGACGCCTCGACGAGATCGCACGAGTCGTCCATCACGATCGCGCACGCGGTGCCGAGGCCGGAGCCGACCTTCACGAGGTCGTCGAACCCCATCTTCACGTCGAGTTCGGAGTCGGTGAGCACGGGCATCGAGAGCCCGCCGGGGATCACCGCCTTGATCTTGCGGCCGGGCAGCGGCCCGCCGCCGTAGCCGTAGACGAGGTCGCGCAGCGTGATGCCCGCCTCGAACTCCCAGCAGCCGGGCGTCTCGATCTGTCCCGAGACGCCCATCAACTTGGTGCCCGAGGTGCCCATGCTCCGCGGATTGGCCGGATCGGGGGCGATGCCCTGCTTCGCGAACGCGTCGCCGCCGTGCTCGAGAATCCACGGCACGTGCGCGATCGTCTCGACGTTGTTGACGATCGTCGGGCATCGGAACACGCCCTCGACCGCGGGGAAGGGCGGCTTGATGCGCGGGTGCCCGCGCTTGCCCTCGAGCGACTCGAGCATGCCCGTCTCTTCGCCGCAGATGTAGGCGCCCGCGCCGGGGTGCGTCCACGCCTCGCACGAGAACTTCGTACCGAGGATGTGCGTACCGAGCAGGCCCGCGGCGCGCGCCTCGTCCATCGCGACGGCCATGCGGTGGATCGAGCCCGGGTACTCGCCGCGGATGTAGACGTAGATCACCGACGCCTCGACCGCATAGGCGGCGATCAGGCACCCTTCGATGACGAGGTGCGGATCGCGCTCCATCAGGTAGCGGTCCTTGAACGTCCCGGGCTCGGATTCGTCGGCGTTCAACACGAGGTACGTCGGCTTCCCCGTGTTCTTCGCGACGAAACTCCACTTCATGCCGGTCGGGAAGCCCGCGCCCCCGCGCCCGCGCAGCCGGCTCTTCTTGACCTCGTCGACGACCTGCGCCGGGGTCATGGTCCGCAGCACCTTCTCGAACGTCTTGTACGCCCCGCGCGCGCGCGCGACCTCGAGGGTGTGCGCGTTCGGGACGTCGAAGTTCCTCGAGAGGATCTTCGTTTCCGGATAGAGGCCTTGCGTTGCCATGTGCCGTGGAGATCCGAGGTTTGGGCCGGTCACTTCAGCCCGTCGACGAGCGTCGACAGCGATTCGGGAGTCACGTTCACGAAGGGCTGGTCGTTGTCGAAGATCGCGGGGGCGACCTCGCACAGCCCGATGCACTCGACCTCCGACACGGTGAACCGGCGCTCCGCATCGGTCTCGCCGGGCGCGAGCCCGGTCCTGTCTTTCAGACACCGTGTCAGAGACTTGGCGCCGCGCAGCCAACACGACAACGTGCGGCACACCTGTACATGGTGTCGTCCGACGGGCTTCGTGTTGAACATCGTGTAGAAGGTCAACACGCCGCGGATGTGCTGGTCGGAGCAGCCGAGAAACCGGCCGATCCCCGCCTCGAGTTCCGGGCTGATCCAGCCGCCGAGCTTCGCCTGCGCGATGTGGAGAATCGGAATCAACGCGGCCATGCGCTCGGGGTAGCGAGCGATCAGCGCGTCGACTTCGGCCTTCAGTTCGGGCGGAGGAAACGGAGTCGGGACCGGCGGCTTGGGCGCCGGAGCGACCGACTTCGCGACCGTACGGCCCGGCGCGGGGACGGCGACCATGCGTGCGGAGGGGGGAACGGCCGGGGCCTTGGCCGACGGAGGTCCCTTCGGCGGCGCCACCGCGGGTAGAGGCGGCGCATCGACGGTCGCGGAACCCGGCACCCACGAGCCCGCCGGTGCGCCCGCCTCGACGCCGTATCCGGTGCTGCGCGTGCCGCGCGCCGAAGGTTGGTTCGGATCGCGCGTCTCGATCGGACGAACCGGAATCTTGGACGGGGGAATCGGACCGGTCACTTGTCGCACTCCCCCATCACGAAGTCGATCGAACCCAGGACGGCCACGGTGTCGGCCAGGAGACGCCCGGGGAGGATCTCCTTCAACACCTGGAGGTTGACGAACGAGGGCGCGCGCATTTTCAATCGCCACGGCGCCGCACCGCCCTCGGAGCGGATGTAGTAGCCGTGCGCGCCCTTCGGATTTTCGATGTACGAGACGATCTCGCCCGTCGGCGGGTTCATTTCGCCGGTGACGAGCATGAACTGGTGGATCAGTTCCTCCATGCCCGTCAGGACCTTCGTCTTCTCGGGGAGGACGAACTTGGGCTCGTCGGCGAGGATCGGCCCCTTCGGGATGCGGTCGATGGCCTGGATGACGATGCGTGCGCTCTGGCGGATTTCCTCGAGGCGCACGAGGTAGCGGTCGTACGCGTCGCCGCGGCTGCCGACGGGGATCTCGAAGTCGTAATTCTCGTAGCCGAAGTACGGATGGTCCTTGCGCAGGTCGTACGCGACGCCGGAGCCGCGCAGACACGGACCGGTGAGCCCGTACGTGACCGCCGTCTCCTGGTCGATGATGCCCACGCCCTCGTTGCGCAGCATCCAGATGCGGTTGCGCGTCAGGAGGCGCTCCCACTCGTCGACCTTCTTGGGCAGCCCCTGACAGAACGACTTGACCTCGGCCAGCCAGCCCGCGTCGGCGTCGCGGGCGACCCCGCCGATGCGCGTGTAGGTGGTCGTGAATCGGGCGCCCGTCAGGAACTCGAAGAAGTTGTAGAGCGTCTCGCGTTCACTGAACGTGTAGAGGAAGACGGTCATCGCGCCGACGTCCATCGAGTAGGCGCCGAGCCCCAGCAGATGGCTCGAGATGCGGGCCAACTCGCAGACGATCACGCGCAGCGCGTTGGCGCGCGGCGGCGCGTCGATTCCGCAGATCTTCTCGGCCGCCAGCGCGATCGCGCAATTGTTCGAGAGCGGGGCGAGATAGTCGAGCCGATCGGTGTAGGGAATGAAGCGGTGGTAGCCGAGCGTCTCGCCGATCTTCTCCATGCCGCGGTGGAGGTAGCCGACGTCGGGCGTCGCGCGGTAGATCCGCTCGCCGTCCACTTCGAGCACGATGCGCAACACGCCGTGCGTGGACGGGTGTTGCGGCCCCATGTTGAGGACCATCCGCTCGCCCGACTCGCCATTCGCGACATTGGATACGTCGAGACGGATGTCGCCCGCGGTGACGGTACGAGGTGCGGACGGCGCGACGGGGGTGGCGTCAGGGGACATGCGGGGCGGAGGGAGGGTTCGGAGGGGAAAGGGCGGCGGGAACGGGGGGCGTCAGTCTCGGAACTTCAGGTGGCCTTCCATCGGGAAGTCGCGGCGCGCGGGCCAGCCGTCGTAGTCCTGCGGCATGTAGATGCGCGTGAGATCGGGGTGCCCGGAAAAGGGGATCCCGAACATGTCGTAGGTCTCGCGCTCCGCCCAGTCGGCGCTTCGAAAGTGCGCGGTCAGCGTCGGCACCGGGAGATTTTCGGCGACGCGCGTCTTCACGACGAGCACCTCGTGCGTCGAGAGGTTCTCGAGCACCGCGACGACGGTGAATCGCGGATCGCGGTCGGGATAGTCGACCGCCGTGTGATCGACCAGGAAGTCGAAACCGTGTTCGTTCTTGAGCGTGCCGATCGTCTCGGCCCAGCCCGCGAGCGGGACGAGCGCCGCCGGCGTCGCCCGATACCGGGGCTTCGCGCCCGTCTTCGAGTAGTCGCACCAGGAGGCACCGCGCGACGCGAGGTAGGCGGCGACCCCGCCCTTGACCGTGGTCGGGGCGGTGGGGCTGTAGAGGATCGAACTCAACGCTGCCTCACCGGCGTGGGGCCCAGGTCGACGCCCGCCCTGGGCTTGGACCCTTCGACGTGCCGCTCACCGGCCTGCGACAGCGCGGGCGCCGCCATTTCGCCGCGTCCATCCACCCGCTCGAGACCGCCGAGCCCGATCGGGGCCGACGCCGGAGCGTTCAATTCGAGCCGGTAGCTGCGATCGCGCTCGATCTTCTTCTGGAGCTGCATGAGGCAGTTGAGCACCGCGTCGGGACGCGGAGGGCAACCGGGGATGTAGAAATCGACGGGGATGAACTCGTCGATGCCCTGGACGACGGGGTAGCTGCGGAACATGCCGCCCGAGGACGCGCAGGCACCCATGGCGATGACCCACTTGGGTTCGGCCATCTGGTCGTAGAGGCGCGTCATCACCTGCGCCATCTTGTAGGTGAGCGTGCCGGCGACGAGCAGCAGGTCGGCCTGGCGCGGTGAGAAGCGGGCGACTTCCATGCCGAAGCGCGACATGTCGTAGCGGCTCGCGGCGGTCGCCATGAACTCGATGCCGCAGCACGACAACCCGAGCGGGAGCGGCCACACGGAGTTCTTCCGGCACCAATTCACCATTCCCTGGAGCGTGGCGAGGAGGAAGCCGCCTTCCGCCGAACCGGTCGCGGAAACCACGTCGGTTTGGGAGGTCTCGGCCATCTGACGACTCCTACCGGTCGCGCGGGGGGACCGGAGCGCGAACCCTACACCATCACCCTGCCGGTTTCGCGTTCGGTTTCACCCTCGGAATCGGGCACGACGTCGACTCAGTCGTTCGCCCAATCGACGGCGCCCTTCCGGATGACGTACCACCATCCGAAGAAGAGAATTCCGGCGAACACCGCCATCTCGGTGAAGAGGAAAATCTGCCGTCCCGGGGCCTGAAAATACGCCGCCCACGGGTAGAGGAAGACGACTTCGATATCGAAGAGGACGAAGAGCAGCGCCACCAGATAGAACTTCACGCTGAACTGCGCGTGCGCATCGGTGATGGGCGGGAGCCCACACTCGTAGGCGGCATCCTTGACCGGGTTGTGCTGCCCCTTCTTGCCGGCGAGCCAGGAAAGGACCAGGTTGAGCGCCGCGAATCCCACGGCGAACAGCAGCATGATCAGCACCGGGAGGTACTCGACGATTCGATCGTTGGCGGCCAACACGGAGGTCATGGACTCGAGTTCCTTGGCCCGAACGGCAAGACGCGACGCGGCGCGCATTCAAAGGCCTGCGGGGGACGGAGTCCACCGAATACCGACGGCGCCGCGCGAAATCGTAAAATACGTCGTTACATGCTGGTAATAAATATGTTACGTCGATTTTCGCATACTTTCCACATTAGTTGCTAATAGCAAATAGTTCCGTCCGATCGGACTCGCTACCCCGTCGTCAGCGGACGGGACGAAGCGGGACCTTCGTCGCTTTCCCATCGGGGGTGAGTTCGTAGGCGGCGTCGGTTTCGGTGAGTTCGAACGTCGTCTGCTTGCGATCGACACCCGGCCAGGTCACGACCACCTTGGCGGTCGTCGCCGATCCGACGCCCACCGGAATTCGGGGGTCGTCGGTCCCGAGGAACGACTGGCAGCGGTAGATCGGAAACGTCTGCGTGGGGCCGCCGGGCGTCGAGACGGAAACGAGCCCGCCGATCGCCTCGAGGTTCTTGGTGCCCGGCATCCGCGGGATCAACTTCAGGAACCGCCGCGCAGGGGTGTGCTCGAGATCGTTGCGCAGGAAGATCGGTTTGTCGTTCATCGTGCCGACGAGCACGTCGACGTCGCCGTCGTTGTCGAAGTCGTTGAAGAGCGCCGCACGGCAGCACTTCTTCACCTCGAGTCCCTTGCCCGCGAACACGTCCTCGTACTTCAGCCACGAGGGCGGCGAGGCATTGGGCCCCTTGAACGGCTTGGGCCCGACCTCGCGGTACTTGAACTTCTTGGCGTCGAGGCACTCGAACACCGCCGGGTACTGCTCGTAGGCCGTGCCCGTGCGATCGAAGAGGTCGACCTCCTTGTAGACGTGGCCGTTGGCGATGAAGAGGTCGAGATCGGTGTCGAGGTCGAAGTCGTAGAAGCCGCAGCCCCAGGAGAGATCGTAGAAAACCGACTCCCCCATCATCTGCTTGCCGCGATCCTTGAACGACACGCCGCCCGGGTAGCGATTGCCGACGTAGATGTTGTTGTAGTCGTGGCTGAAGTTCGTCACGAAGATGTCGAGCAGGCCGTCCTGGTTGATGTCCTGGATCGTGCAGCCCATCGACGCCTGGGGGTTCTGCACGTCGCCGAACTTGACGCCCAGCCGCTCGGCGACGTCGCGGAACACGATGCGGCCGGTCGCCTTGTCGCGCTCCTGATGCCAGAGGAAGTTCTCCTCCGAGTCGTTCGCCACGTAGACGTCGAGCAATCCGTCGAAGTCGAAGTCGAAGAAGTACGACGTAAAGCCGTACTTGGGTGCCTTCGGCACCATTTCGACTTCCTGCGTCACGTCGCGAAAGGTCCCGTCCTCCTGCTGACGGTAGAGCGAGTCGTACTGCGCCTCGAGCCCCACCGGCCCGCAGTACGCGGGAACGCCGCGCCATTTGCACGACCGCCCCGGAATCGCTTCCGCGGCAGTGCCTTCGGGGATCTGACGCATTTCTCGCTGGCGGTCCATCTCCTTCGACGGGCTCGAGTAGCGCGCGACGAAGATGTCGAGACGGCCGTCGCCGTCGTAGTCGCCGCAGGACGCACACGTGTTCCAGCTGTTCACGTCGCCCGCGAGCCCGACCGCCTGCGCCACGTCCGTGAACGTCCCGTTCCCGTTGTTCTTGTAGAGCCGGCAAAGTCCGAAGTTGGCGACGAACAGGTCGGTCCACCCGTCCGCATCGTAGTCCCACGCGAGCGCGCCGAAGCCCCAGCGCATGTTGGTGACTCCGGCCAGTTCGGCGACGTCCTCGAAGCGGCCGTTGCCCAGATTGCGATACAGGCGCGCCGGAAAATTCGACGTCCGGGGCTCCTTCATCTGGAGCGTCGCCCGAAGCTTCGAGGGGCTCGAAGGATCGGGCTCCTTGACGAGGCGATAGTTCGCGAACTCGTCACCATCGGGCAGGTAGACGTCCATCAGCCCGTCACGGTCGAAGTCGAGACAGGCGGGGCCCGGCCCGACCGCTTCGAAGAGATACTCCTTCACGCCCGCGACGCCCGAGTGATTCGTCGCGTCGATGCCCGACGTGGCGCTGGCGTCCTCGAAGCGAAACGCGGGCGTGGGGAGCGTCTCGTGGGCCAGCGCGGCGCCCGAACCCTTCGTCGGCTTGTCCGATCCCGAGTCCGCCATCGTGCCGACGGACTCGCCGGGGCCCCTCGCGGACTTCTTCGGCTCGGACGGGTCATCGCAGGCGACGAGGACGGTGACCGCCGCGACCGAGATCGCGACGCTGATCCGCAGGAAGGTACGCAACGAGGCCATGGCGACTCCGCAAGAGGACGCCGGGAACAACGCCCGGGGCGCGGCGATCATCCCACGGGCGCCCCGACGGCCGGACGAGGCGCCGACCCGTCGGACGCGGGTCCCGTTCGCCGTTTGCCCGTGACGCCGAAGGCCCGTCGACGCCGGTACGATCGGCGGGGTCAACCGACCGCGGAGGGTGCTTGTGCGGGCTCGAACGACGCTTCCGTTGTTGTTGTTGTCGGCCGTCGGACTCCTCGGAGGGGTCCGATCGTCGGCCGCCGCGGAAGACAAAGGCCCGTTCCGGGTCGCGTTCGTGGGCCCGCTCTCGGGTCCGCTCGCGGCATCCGGTGACGAGTCGCTCGCCGGACTCCGCTACGCCGCCGGTTGGCACACGAAGTCGAAGGGCGGCGTCGGAACGAAGGCGATCGAGATCCTCCCCTTCGATGACAAGGACGATCCCGCGCAGGCCGAGAAGGCCTATGGCGCGGCGCTCGCGTCGAAGCCTCACGGCATCGTCGCCGCGTCCACCGGACGCACGATCGAGGTCGTGGCGGCCCGGGCACGCAACAAGGGCAAGGTGCCCGTGTTGTTCGTCGGGAGCGCGGGCCCGGCGCCCAGGCTCGGCTGGCAGGATCCGGTCGCCCACTTCGCGGGCTGGCCGGTCGATCAGGCCCTTTCGATCGCCAACATGCTCGTGACCCCCTGCCGTTCGCGCTTCCCCGCGCTCATCGTCGAAGACACGGCGCGGGGTCGGGAACTCGAAGCCGCGATCACGCGCAACATCGGCTTCCGGCGGCTCGTCGTCGGCGTCGCACGTGTCGCGCCCCACGCGGGCCCGACGGCGGCGGACTTGACGAGGCTTCGCGAGGCCAAGGCCGACCGTTTGGTACTGGTCGGCGAACCCGACCTCGTCGACGCGACCTGCGCGGCGCTCACCGCGGCGTCATGGCAGGTTCCGTTGCTCGCCTCGGACGGGATGTGCTCGGCTGCGTCGGTCTCGATTCGCGACGGGACCTGCCCCGCGGGATCGCGGTTCGTCGTCGGCTATCCGCAGTTGACGATGGATGGCGCGCCGCCGCCGCTCTACGAAGCGGTCGATCACGCGACGAAGGGCAACGTCGGGACGATCTATCCGCGCGTGATCCGGGCGTTCTCCGCCGGGTTGCTGCTCTTCGAAGGGGCGATGCCGATCGGGGTGAAACCACCGAAGGACCTCGAGATCGTGGCCGGCATCCGCGAACGCCGCTACGGCGAGGGGGAGTCGAGAACACCGATCATCGACCAGACCGGGCGCGCGGCGCTGTACCACTTCGGCGTCTGGGAGCCGACGCCGAAGGGACCCGCGGCGATGAGCCCGAGTTTCCTGCCGGGCGACGACTACGGCTCGCTCCTGGGGCTTCGGCGCAAGGAAATGTTCACGGTCGAGCCGGGGTCGAAAGTGGTCTGGCTGACGTTCGGCGACGAGAAGAGCAAGCCGCCGCGCACGATCGAGAAGGACCTGGCACTCCTCCACCTGGGCACGCGCGGCTACGAAGGCAACCTCGACGAGGTGGTGAAGGAAGAGTTGATGGCGCGGGCGCTCGGCAAGTTCAACAAGCTGTTTCTCAAGAACGAGGACGGGACGTTCATTGCGGGCGTCTCCTACGACATCAGTTTCACGGCGACGAGACCGGAGGGCATGAAGAGCCCCGAACTCTGGGAGGCCGTCATCGCGGGCGACGACCCCGACGCGGGCGGACGAGCGTGGCCGGGCGAGGGTCGTTGCGAGATCTACGCCACGTTTCTTCGCCGCACGCTTTTCCAGGCGGGGGCGCTCGAACCCGCGCTCTCGTACGAGGACAAGCCCTATCTCGACGACACCCTGCCCTGGAAAGGCGAGCGCCTGGAGCACCTGCGCGCCGACAAGTTGCGGGCGTTGATCGACGGCTACGCGGGCTCGTTCGCGCTGACGGGCGCCCACGAACTGGGCCACCTCGCGGGGCTCGGGCACGACGTGACCGATCCGCGCTCGATCATGAACGTGGTCGAGGGGGCAGGGCTGCGCGAGACGCAGGTCTGGTTCGTCCCCCCGCACGCGGCCATCCTCGAGAAAGTCCTCGGCCGCTGGAAGGGGCCCCGGAAGGAAGGCGCGAAGTGAGGAACGTCGCGCCGGCCCGACAGGTGTTCGCGCGTAGCCGTTCCTGAACGCCGACAGGTCGGCCGACTACCTCTCCAGCGATTCGGACAGCCGGGTGGCCCAGTCGTGGAGACTCGCGGACCGCCGTCCCGCCGCGAGATCGACCGCCGACGCGAGCGCCGCCACGCGATCCCTCGTCGAGGCATCGACGAAGGTGACGTTCGGACCGTTCCGCCCGTCCGCCATCGGCTCGTCGTCGCGAAGCGTCGGCTCGACCTCCGTCCACATCAGGAGCGTGCGGAGCCAGCCTTCAAACTGTGCGGCGTCGGCATCGGCGATCGGACGGCGGGGTGTCAGTCCCGCGAGCGCGTCGAGCCTGAAGGCTCCGGGCTTCGACGGGTCGGTGATCGAAGGCACCGCGACTCGCCAGTAGGCGACTTCCGAACGGGCGAGCACGAGGACCGCCGCACGCCGCACGGTCCGGTCGCCACCACGAACCCATTGATCGCGCACCAGGTCGACGATGCGCTCATCGACGGCCTCGGCGCGGGCCAGCGCCGCGAAGAGCCTGAGCTTCCGACCGACGTCGTTCCCCTCGAGGAGGGCGCTGACCCGGCGGGGATCGAGGATTCCCGACGCGCTGCAGGCGTCGATCAGTCGATCGCTCTCGATGGTGCTCTTTCCGAACCGAGGGCCCCACGCATCGAAGGCATCGAGCAGGCGCGCGCGGGTCCGCTCGTCGGTCACGGCACGAGGCGCGCGTGCGTACGCCTCGAAGCACGGACGCGTCGACGCGAGGCCCCCGACCTCCCGAGGTTGCACGAGCGAGAGGAACGCCGCACCGCGAAGGCGCTTGGACAGACGCCCGTCGCGAGTCGCGCGGCGGAGGACGCTCGCCCCAACCTCCGTGCGACCCAGGGCCGCGAACGCGCCCTCGGCCGCGTCCGAGTGGTTGTCGGCGATCAACTCGTCGACGATGTCACGAGTCAACGGTGCGAGCGCGGGCATGCCCGCGATCAGGACGGCGAGTTCGTCGATCCGAGCCTGCGCATCGCGCTCAGGGAGACTCGGCAACGGGATCAGACCGAGGACGGTCCGTCGCAATGCTTCGGCGGAGTCCGACGAGACACCGATCGGCGGCGACTCCACACCGCCCGACGCGGCGAGGGTGGGCGGCGGCTCCGGATCGACGTCCGACTCGGACCCCGAGCGGGACCCGAGTCCGGCCGAACGCTCGGATCTCGAGGCCCAGAAAGATGACGACCATCCCCGGACGTCGAAACCGGAAACGAGCCCGACCGATGCGAGCGTTCCCGCACCAAGCGAGACGACGAACAGGAACAGGCGCGGGGCGGGACGCAGACGAATCTCCCGTACGTACAACGGCTGCCCGGCCCTCGGCGCCAGGATGGACGCAGATGCTACCCCCGCGCGGGCGGCGGCGCAGGAGGGCCCTCGCGACGCGGAGGGACCACGCGTGCGCGGATCGAATCGGGTACGACGACGCTCAAGAGCGCCTCGGACACGTTGGTGTGGACGTCGGAGGTGAATTCGACTTCGAGCGCGTCGCGGACTTCGTCGGGGATCTCGTCCCAGTCGCGGCGATTGCCCTCGGGGAGCAGCA
>JANNRO010000669.1:0-1521 GCA_031401505.1 Planctomycetia bacterium | reverse complement strand
GGACCGAGGCCGCCGCCGCGACGGTCGTCCAGATGTTCCCGACGTCGGCGGCGCCGGGTCGCGAGGCCGATCCGATCCCGTTCCACGTCGACCATCCCTTCCTCTTCGCGATCCGCCACGTTCCCTCGGGCGCGATCCTCTTCCTCGGCCGCATCGACGATCCCACCACCGGCTCCTGAAGTTCGCCTCCCAAAAGTGTCAGACACTCTCAGGAGACGAAGCCCCCCCGGTGTTGCTCTCCCGAAAGTGTCTGACACTCGTCGGAGGCGAACGTAGGCTGGCGGCGTGAACCAACTCGCCCGATTGATGTTCGCCGCCGCTCTTGTTTCCACCGCCGCCGTCGCGCGGGGAGACGGAGCGGCGCCGGTTGCTCCGCCCGTCGCTCCGTCGCGTCCCGCGTACCCGCCGACGCCGAAGGGGGACGTCACCTACGAGATGCATGGCGAGGCGATCGCTGATCCGTATCGGTGGCTCGAAGACAGCGACGCGAAGGACGTCGTCACGTGGGACGTCGCCCAGCGGGCGCTCCTGCGCGCGCGCCTCGACGCGTTCCCCGAGCGAGCCGCGTGGAAGGTGAAAATCGACGCGGAACTCGACTTGCCGAGCCCCCGCGGGTTGCCGAGGTTCGAGGGCGGGCGCGAATGGTGGATGGAACGCCCCGCGGGCGCCAATCTCGGGGTGCTCCACGCGAAGAACGACGTCGGGTCGGGCGACGTGGGTTCCGGTGAAGCGAAAGTCATCCTCGATCCGAACTCGTGGACCAAGGACGGCACCGCGGGCATGCGAGGCTGGCACCCGTCACCGGACGGGAAGTGGCTCGCCTACTTTCGCGATGCCAAGGGCGACGAGCGGTCGACGGTTTTCCTTCACGACCTCGTCACCGGCAAGGACGACGCGTTCAAGTTGACGCGCATGAAGCACGCGTCGTTCGCCTGGGCGCCCGATTCGAAGGGATTCTTCTACTCGAGGCAACCCGACCCGGAGTCAGTGCCCGGCGGCGAGGCGGAGTACCACACCCGGGTCCATTACCACCCCATGGGAGGGATGATCCTCGACGACGAGTTGATCTACGGCACGGGTCGACCCGCCATCGAGAGCAAGTACGTGTTCCGCTCGAGCGACGATCGGCACGTGTTTCTCGGTCGCGGCATGCCCTACGGCCCCCAGGATTTCTTCGAGATCACGACAGATGCCGAAGGCCGACATCGGGTGACCCCGATCCTCGTCGGCGTGCCCGCGCAGACGAACATCGACACGCTCGGCGACGAATTCGTCCTCCTGACGGATCTCGAGGCACCCCGCAAGCGCCTGATGATCGCGACCCGTGACGAAGTCGGAGATCCCAAGAAGTGGCGCACTCTCGTGCCGCAGGGGCTCGGCGTCATCCAGGAGTTCTCGATCGCAGACGGCCGCGTGGTCATCCACGTGCGAGAGAACGTCGTCTCGAAGTTGCTGGTCGTCCCGCTCGACGGGACGGGGCCGACCGAAGTCCCGCTGGCATCCGAAGGGACGGTCGGCGGC
>JANNRO010000668.1:0-5949 GCA_031401505.1 Planctomycetia bacterium | reverse complement strand
CGACGATTCCGGGCGACCGCTACGTTCCCGCCGACGTAGACAGGGCCGTACGTGCTCGCACGGGCGACCGGTGTCTCGTTCCGCTTTGCGACGGGTCGTTCTGGGTGCATCGCGCGCATCAAGTTCCCCACCGAGACGGCGGAAGTCGTGAAGCGGACAATTTGGCGCTCCTGTGCGATCGTCACCATTGGCTGTACGACGCCGGGAAGATCCGCATCACCGGTCCGATCGACGCGCCCATCGTCACCGATGCCAGCGGAACGCCGATCGACGGACGTCGGGCCTGGCCGTGGAGGGACGGAGAGTCCCCATCGCGACAACCACCACCCGGCGCGATGTTCGAGACGGGGCCACCTCCCGGAGCCAAAGGGAAGGCCGCGAAGAAGCCCGACACCGAGAATCGTGACACGAACGTCGAACGCCAGGCGCGACCGAACAGCGAGTCTCCTGACGGACCAAGACCGGCGGACAGCAGTTGACTCGCATGCGCCGAACTCGGCATGACCAAGATTCGAATTGGGCACGACGATCGACGGCAACGGCCTGGCGCCAGCGTTACTCGGTTCGCAAATCTCGCAGGCCCTCACGCAGCGTCTCGACTTGGCGAGTCAGCTGGGCTCGTAGAATCCGAACACGATCCAGGATCTTCCCGGTGGCGCCGGAGATCGTGTTCGCCGACGTCTCGACCTCGTCGAGCGAAGTCACCTGCTTCTCGACGGCATTGACCGCCTTGTCGAGCGATTCAAGGTCCGCCGTCCGCGCCGCCGAATGGAGTACGGCGCGCGTGCAGAGCGCCTCAGCCACCGAGAGCGCCGCTTCGAGGTGAACATCCGTAGTTACGTCGGTCGCATCCCAGACGACGTAGACGTCGTCTCCCCGACGGGCGAACGTCGGGAAGCCTGTCGACACGACGCTCTTGGACATCACGAAAACGCCGACCTGTGCCCCACGGTTGCGCCGCGCGACATCCATCTCGTCGTGCGCGGACGCGAGCGTGCTCTTGGCGTTTTCCTTCGCCTCCAACACGATCTTCGCCCCGGCGGCCGCTCGGTCGGCGCCGAGCGTCACGACGCAATCGCCGACCTTGTTGTTGGCGATCAATCCGGTCGTGTTGCCGGTCCGCTCGGCCAGGTCGCCGGCGGCCAGCGCTCGTCTCTCGACGAACGCGCAAAGTTCGTCCTCGAACACGCCGCCGTGCCGGGTCGATCGTGCGGCCTCGGCGCGCTTCTCGGCGATTCGGGCGAGCGTCTCACGGACGTCAGACTGAAATGCGCTGTTGGCCCTGTTCTGCTCCCCGATGACATCCATCAACTGCTTGCGGAGCCGATGGAGAGCCGACCCGTCCTTATCGAGCGACAACTCCCCCACCGCGAGGTCGATCTGGGTCTTCAGGTCCGTGCCGAGCTGACCGCTCTTCCTGCCGACCTCGGCGACCAAGCGGGAGAGCGCGCTCTCAGGCTGGTCGAGAGAGAACTGGGCGAGGATGCGCGTGCGCTGCGTCTCGAGTTCGACCTGGACGGCCCTCCCCAGCAACGAGACGACGCCGTCGCTCTGCGTCGGACTCAGCATGCGGAGGATGGGGCTGTTGCTTCCGACGTTCGCCGCCAGCGTCTTCGCGAGCTCGGACCCCTCGCCGGCGATCTGACGTTTGAGCGCCGCCTCGATCTCGCCGTCCTTCTGGAGCAGGCGATCGACCCGCTCCGAGAACTTCCCGCTCCGCGGATCGAAGTACGAGGAGAGCGTCTCCTTCACCTGTCGATTGAGCAGCTCTTCATGCGACTTCAACGCGCCGCCGAGCGACGTCAGGATGCGCTCGCCTTCGGCTCGCACTGCGTCGGCGTCGATGCGACCCCGGGCCTGCTTCAAGGCCAGCAGTCCGATGCGCAACGCATTGAGCGCGAAGGTGTTCCGCTCGCGGCCGTCGGGAAACGCTTCGAGATCCGCGATCATCTCGCGATCCTCGACGACGATTCGCAGGTCGAGCGGCGTCCCTTTCGAGGTCGTGTCCGGCACGATGCGCAGCGGTTCGATCATGGCGCACGAGATCCTATCGCCACACAGCCCCCTCGGGCCAGACGATGTCGTCCTTCGTATCAGGGAGTTTGTCGGGGCCGAGCGACCGAAGTTCAAACTCGCGTTTCGTCTCGTCGAGCACGCGGTACTCGATCGGCTTGCGCCAGACATCCCACGGCTCCGCGTCGTACACCGAGGGGAGCATCGGATCACGGAGTTCGGCCAGCGTCTTCGGGAGCCGCTCGCGCGCACCCGCGAAGATCCGCACCTGATCGGAGATCCCCATCAGGAAGTCCCGGCAGCCGGCGATCCGGTTCTCCTCGAGCGTCGGCCTGTCGAAGAGGCGCGGCGCCACGAAAACGCCGAATGCCACGCAGGCGACGAGTCCCAGAATCGTCACGACCGTCGTAATGCGCGTCCACCGCTGGTGGCGCGCCTTCTTCTGCCCGGGCACGAATCCGGGCTTGCGACCGGCGGTCGCTCGGACATTCGAGGGGTCCTGGGACTGAGACGCGGAGTCCACTTGGAGAGCGTACCGGGTGACGGAGGCGGACATGCAGGGGAGAACGCGCGATCCGTCGCGCCGCTTCCCCCGCCGCGGTAGCCTCGCGCCGTGCGCCCGCTAACGACCGTCCACCTGAACACGGAGCGCGGCTGGCGCGGCGGCGAGCAGCAGATGGCCTACCTCGCCGAAGGCCTTCGCTCGCGTGGCCATCGAGTGGTGATCGTCGCGCAGCGCGACGGCGAGGCGGCGAAGCGGCTCGGATCGGCGGGCTTCGACGTCGAGGAACGACGCATGCGGGGCGAAGCCGACGTGATCGCCATCGCGAAGCTCGCCCGACTCCTGCGCCGCATCCGCCCGGATGTCGTTCACTGCCACACGAGCCACGCCCACGCACTGGGTCGCATCGCCGCCCGATTCGGCGGCCGACCGGCGCTCGTCGTGAGCCGCCGGGTCGATTTCTCGATCTACCGACGCTCCTTCTTCCGATTGAACGGGATCAAATACCGCAAGGGCGTCGACCGAATTGTCGCAGTCAGTGACGCCGTCAAAAACGTACTGGTGCGCGATGGACTCGAGCCAAGTCGCATCACGGTCGTGCGCGACGCGATCGACGTCGATCGAATTCGCCACGCTCCGCCCGTCGACGTCCGCGCCCGTGTCGGACTCGGGTCCCGCGCGCGAATCATCCTCGCCGTCGGCGCGCTCGTGGGCCACAAGGGCCACCGGTATCTCGTGGACGCCATTCCGGCCCTCGTCGCCGCAGCCCCCGAAGCTCACGTCGTGATCGCGGGCGAGGGCGAATTGCGCCCCGACCTCGAACGGCTCGCGATTCGACTGGGAATAGCCGGGCGACTGCTGATGCCGGGCTACATCGAGAGCGTGGCGGGGTGGTTTCCGGCCGCCGACGTCTTCGTGATGCCGAGTCTCGAAGAGGGTTTGGGCTCGAGCGTTCTGGACGCAATGGCCGCCGGCACGCCGATCGTGGCGACGACGGCCGGGGGAATTCCTGAAGTCGTGAGGGACGGGGTCGACGGATTGCTGGTCCCTCCCGCCGATCCGCCTGCGCTCGCGCGCGCGATCGCTGAACTGCTTCGTGACCGATACAAGGCCTACGACCTCGCGGCCGCCGCCGCGAAGCGCGTCGAGACCGATTTCCCGGTGGCGCGTATGGTCGAGGAGACGCTTGCCGTGTACCGGGCGGTCCTCGCGGATCGAACGCCCGCGTAGGGCGCGGCGCGTCGGACCGAATCACCCGCCGGAATTTCCGTGACCGACACCCACCCTCGCGCGTGGGTGATATGAGGCCCGTGCGGGGCGGACGTCCGTCCTCGGTTCGAGCCGGTGGCCCCCCCTCCTGCGCATCTGCTCCATCCAACGGTGGCCGCCGTCGTCGTTTTCCGATGCTCCCGAGAGGCTCCCCCCGCCGGCCTCATCTCTCGGGACGCGTCACCCGACGAACTCGGGCTCGATCTTTTCCTTCAGGAAGCCCTCGTCGACGGCCCTGTCGAGGAGGTACTTGACCGCCTGTCGCCCTCGCTCGCCGTAGTCGAGCGTCAGGTCGTTGACGTACATGCCCACGAATTTGTCGGCCTTTTCCTTGGACAGGCTGCGCCCGTACTTCATCGCGTGCGCAAGCGCCTCCTCGCGATGGCCGAGCGCGTATGCAATCGAGCGCTTCAGGTCGAGGGCGATCTTCGCCATCATCGGCTTCGGAATGTCGCGGCGAACGCCGTTGCCGCCGAGCGGCAGCGGCAACCCCTCGGTTCGATCGCTCCACCATTGCCCGAAGTCGACGACACGGACGAGGCCCAACTCCTTGTACGTCAACTGTCCCTCGTGAATGATCACGCCGGCCCGGACGAGTCCCGCTCGCACGAGGTCGGTCACCTTGTCGAAGGGCACTTGCTTCTCGTCGATCTTCGCGCGCCCGAACCACATTCGGGTGATGAGTGCCGCGGTCGTGAGTTCCCCCGGCATTGCGACCGTCATGCCGTCGACTTCGCTTGGCCGGATCGGCGTCTTCGCAACCAGCACCGGGCCATAGGCGTCGCCGAACGAGGCGCCGCAGGTCAACAGGGCGTAGTTGCGTCGGACGTACGGGTAGGCATGAAACGACAGTGCCGTGACGTCGTACACGCCCTTCTTCGCCGCCACGTTCAGGGACTGGATGTCCTTCAATACGTGCTCGTACTTGCGGTCCTCGGTGTCGACCTTGCCGGCCGCCAGCGCGTAGAACATGAACGCGTCGTCGGCATCGGGACTGTGAGCGAGCGTGATCACGCCGTCGGCTCGACGCGGGGGCAAGTTCGTCGGAATCGGGAGCGATTCTTTCGGCCTTTCCGGCTTGGGTCCCGCGACGTCGTCGGCGGCCAACTCGGCTTCCGGGAGGATCGCTTCGCCATTCTCGTCGACCTCGATCTCGATCGACTTCGCGCCCTTGATCGCCCCCTTGGGCGCCGCTGTCTTTGACACGGCCGGCACGGACGGCGCCTTCGCGGGATCGGAAGCGACGGCCTCGCTGGCAGCGGCGGCCGTCGGCTTTGCGGAGCGCTTCGCGACCGCCTTCGTCGGCTCGGCCTTCGCGGCCGCCAGCTTGTCGGCGGGGACGGGCTTCGCGACCGCGGTCGGCACCGGAGCGGTAGCCTTTCCTTTCGGGGACGCGGCCTTGGGGGACGCGGCCTTTGGGGACGCGGCCTTCACCTGCTTCTCGGACGACTTGACTTCGGGCTTCTTGGCCACGTGAACGCTCCCTGTGCGCGCAGGCTACCGCCGGGAGAAGCCCGCGCGGAGCAAACCCCGGCTCCGGCTCGTCCCGTCGCTAGGATCCCGGCCCAAGCGTCCCATCGCGAACGCGGCCCCGGAGTCGATCCCATGTCGTCGGTCCCCGTCTATCTCGCCGGTGCCGTCCGCACCCCCATCGGGAAGTTCGGGGGAACGCTTGCGTCGCTCTCGGCGCCCGACCTCGGCGTCGTAGCCGCCAAGGCGGCCCTCGCGCGCGCCGGCGTCCCGGCAAGCGCCGTCGACGAGACGATTTTCGGCCACGGGCGACAGGCCGGCCAGGGCCCCGGCACCGGGCGACAGGTGAGCGTGCGGGCCGGAGTGCCGGTCGAGATCCCCGCATGGACCGTCAACATGGCGTGCGGATCGAGCCTGAAAGCGGTGATGCTTGCCGCCGATGCGGTGACGGCCGGACGGGCCGACGTCGTACTCGCCGGCGGGATCGAGAGCATGTCGAACACCCCCTACTACCTGCCACGAGCGCGGTTCGGCTATCGCCTCGGCAACGCCGAGGTTGTGGACGGCATGTACCGCGACGGGTTCCACTGCCTGCTCGCAAACCAGTTGATGGGTGAGACGGCCGAGAACCTCGTCCCGATGTACTCGATCACGCGGGCGGAACAGGACGAGTACGCGGCACGAAGTCAGCAGCG
>JANNRO010000667.1:0-3499 GCA_031401505.1 Planctomycetia bacterium | reverse complement strand
GCGTCGTAGACGAGCAGCGAGCCCAGGCTGTGAGCGAGCACGAGGTCGAAGGGCCCCTTGGCGAATTCGGCCGCGACGAGCGCACGGGTCGCCGTCCGCAACGTCTCGTCGACCGCCCACTGCGCGACCATTCCGGCGGTGAACCGGAATTCCTGGAAGGGCTTCAAGGCCAGTTCGGTGAGATCGGAGAAGAACCCCTTCGAGCCGTCGGGTTCGAAGGTGTGTTCGATGCCGCTCGCGAGCAACCGCTTCAGCGCCTTCAGGTAGTCGACGATGTGGAGCGGACGGTCGCGGAAGAGCGCGTCGTAGTGGACGAAGACCGAGTCGGCGGCCAACGCGAGATCCTGCGCCTCGAGCGCGCTCCCGAGCGTGCCCTGCCATTGCCGGCCCCAGTCGGGGTCGTTCAGGTCCACGCCGCCGATTCCGTGGAACGCGAGTACCCGCACCGTCTTCGCCATGACGCCCTCCTCGGAGCCGGATTGCGGCGCGGGGCCGCCCGCTCGCGAGGAAACGCTATCAGATCGCGGTCGATGAACGCAAGCCCGCCGCCGCAGCAGCCAACGGTCGATACGCGAGCGCGTCATACTCTCGCACCATGCGCACGGCGTCGAAGACCGGGGGGATCGTCGCGAGACTCTCCTTCACCCGTTCGAGCCAACGCGTCGGCACGCCGGCCGCGTCACGTTCGAAGAACAACGGCGCGACCTCGTGCTCGAGCGAGCGCGCCAGCGCCTCGCGGTCTTTTCTGTCTTCGTCGTCGCCCGCGGTCTCGGGTCCCGATCCGATCGCGAAGCCGTTCCTGCCGTCGAAGGCCTCGTCCCACCAGCCGTCGCGCACCGAGAGGTTCAACGCCCCGTTCGCCGCCGCCTTCATGCCCGAGGTCCCACTCGCCTCGAGACCGCGCAGCGGCGTGTTGAGCCAGACGTCGACGCCCTGCACGAGAAACCGAGCCAACGCCGCGTCGTAGTCTTCGAGGAAGATGACCTTGCCGATCAACGCGTCCGAGCGCGTCGCTTCGACGATCTTGCGCACGAGCGCGAGCCCCGCGCGGTCGTTCGGGTGGGCCTTCCCCGCGTAGAGGAACCGGATCGGGCGATCGGACTTCGACGCCAGTTCGCCCAGTCGCGCGGCGTCGCGCAGAAGGAGGTCGGCGCGCTTGTAGGTGGCGAAGCGCCGCGCGAATCCGATCCACAGCGCATTCTCCCGCAACCCGCCGAGCACGCGGTCGGTCCGGTCGGGGGCCTCGCGGCGCCGGACGGCGCTTCGTACGACGTCGGCCTCCACGCGTTCGAGCAGGCGACGCCGGAGCACGCCCCGCGCCTGCCAAAGAGCCGCTGCATCGAGCGTGCGTGCACGCGACGCGAAATCGGCGGCGAGGACCGGGCGGGCGTCGGCCCCGAGCAGGCGTGCGATCTCGGGTGCCGTCCACGTTGGCAGATGGACGCCGTTCGTGACCGAGGTCACGGGCACTGCACTCTCGGCGACGCCGGGAAATGCGGGGGCGAGGAGCCTACGGGACACCCGTCCGTGCAACCGGCTGACGCCGTTGTGGATCGACGACGCCCGCAGCCCGAGCCACGTCATGTTGAACGAATCGCGGTCCCCCGGTGCACGCCCGAGGTCGAGAAACGTCTCGTAGGACGTCGCAAGCCACGTCTCGACGTCGGCGAAGTAGCGCCGCAGCAGGCGCAGGCCGAAGCGATCGTGTCCCGCGGGGACGGGCGTGTGCGTCGTGAAGATCGTGCTCGCGCGCACGCGAGCCAACGCGTCGGCAAACGAAAGCCCGTCGCGCCGGACGAGCAGGCTCGCGCGTTCGATCGGCGCGAACGCCGCGTGGCCCTCGTTCATGTGCAGCGCCGAGGGCTCGACACCGAGGCGATCGAGCATGCGCATGCCGCCGACGCCGAGGAGAATCTCCTGCCGGAGCCTCGTCTCGGTGTCGCCGCCGTAGAGCCTCGCGGTCGCGGCGCGGTCTTCGGGGCGGTTGTCGGGCACGTCGGCGTCGAGCAGGAGGACCGACACGCGGCCGACGCGCACCCTGAAGGCGGCCAATACGATGGCCGTCCCCGGCAGCTCCACCGTGACGGTCACGGGAAGGCCGTCGCGTCCGACGACCAGTTCCATCGGCATGCGCCGCGGGTCGTTGTCGACCGCGAGCGGCACCTGGTCGCCCGCCTCGTTGATCCACTGTCTCACGTACCCGTGGCGATAGAAGAGGCCGACGCCGATGAACGCGAGCAGGGCGTCGCTCGCGGCTTTCACGTGGTCGCCCGCGAGGATGCCGAGTCCGCCGCTGTAGACGGGCAACGACGCATGGACGCCGAACTCGGCGCAGAAATAGGCGATCGGATGGGGTAGGGCGACGGGACCCGAGTCGGCGTTGGCCGAGCCCTCGATCGTGGCGTCGAGGCGATCGAGCGCCGCGGCGAGGCGGGCGAGGTGGTCCTCGTCGATCGCGAGCGCCTCGAGACGTTCCGCCGGTGCGTCGACCAGGAGGCCGACGGGGTCGTGCCTCCCCGACGCCCACGCGGTGGGATCGAGATCGGCGAACACGAGACCCGCCCCCTCGTCCCACGACCACGCAAGATTGGACGCGAGGCGCTTGTGGTCGAACACCAGCCGACGTCCACGCGGCGACAGCCGAACGACGCGTGCCACCGACGTCGCCGACGTCGCGTCGCGCACGACGTACGCCCCGCGCGCCCGATCGGTGGACGTGCGTCGCGCCTCGACGACCGCGGCCTCGAGCGAATCGGCGTCGGCGGTCGATCCGCGCACGAGCGTCGGGTGGCGACCGTGGATGGCGACGATCTCCCGATCGACGTCCTCGCCGACGGCGACGACCGCGTCCGCTGCGCGCACGCACGCGGCTTCGAGCGAATGCCTCGTGCGCAAGCCCCGGTCGGCCGCGACGCCCTCCGGTCCCTTCGTCGCGAGCACGACGAGCGGGTCGCTCGAGTCGCGCGCGAGCGCGCCGCCGACGACCGTTTCGTGGACGACGTAGATGGTCCCGAGATCGGGCGCCCGCGCCGCGCCGTCGAGGAGCGCCGCTCCCGCCGTCCAGTCGTTGGCGATGACGATGGCCGAGCCGCCCCTGGGGCGCACGAACTCCTCGGCGAAGCGATCGATCGCGAGCCCCGCCGCGATGCCGAAGACGACGGGCTCGACGTAGGCGTCGTCGGCCTCGAAGCTGTCCACCCGGTGCGATTCCCACAGCCGCGTCAAGAGGCCGTCGCGGTCGGTGATCAGGCCCGAGCCGTCGACGAGGATCGCCCGCGGGCGACCGAAGACCTTCCAGCGCCCGACGCGCACGGGAACGCCGAGTGCCCGACACGCCGACGTGTACGACTCGAACCCCTTCTCCTCTTCGAACGCATCCGCGGTCTCGGGATCGCGCAACTTCCACGGGCCGACCAGCACGTAGCCGTCGCCGAATTCTTCGGCCGCCTTCGCCGCGCGCGTCACGAGATCGTCGTGGAGCGCGCCGGCCCTGCGACAC
>JANNRO010000666.1:0-4110 GCA_031401505.1 Planctomycetia bacterium | reverse complement strand
GGCTGGTGCACGGTTGCGTCGGGCGCGAGGAACGGCACCTTCTTGCGCGCCCGGTGCCAAGGCAGATGGAACTCCGGCGCCGCGACGATCGCGTCGAGCCAGGGCAGGCTCCACGCGTGGACGGCGATCGAGCCCAATTGGAGGAGTTCGGCGCCGACGGCCGGCAACTCGCTGTACTCGACGATGCGAACCCGACCGTCGAGTCCGCGTGCGAACACCCCCACCTTTTCCGTCGGCGCCCGCTTGCGGACGGCCTTCCCCGCGGCGACCGCGCGACGCTCGACGGCCCAACCGAGGAACTCGGGGTCGAGCGGACGTCCGAGCGCATTGTCCACCTGGAACGTCGTCAACCACTCGACGCCTCGTGCGCGAAGCCAATCGAGCGTGCCCGAGCGGACGAGCGCGTCGACGAGCCCGCCGTGGCCGTCGGGCGACAGCGCGAGCCGCCCGCGCGCGGCGAGCAGCGCGCGACCGTCGGCATCGAAGGCAGGCATCTCGCCCTGACGCACGACGCGCACGAGGTCCGGATCGAGCCCGTAGCGTGCGGCGTCGGCCGCAAGCGCGCGGGTGGCGGCCTCGGTATCCCGGCCCACGAGGATCACGAGCGGTACCGGTCGTCCGGCCGCTCGCCCCACCGCCGCCACGCGTTCGAGCAGGATCGCGTAGAGCGTCCGATCGGGGGAAGGCCCCAGGACGAAAAGCCCCTTGGGGCCCGGGTGGCCGAGCCGCGTGCCCTGTCCACCGGCCAGGAGCACCGTCGCGACCTTGCCTTCGGCGAGAAGTTGCCGACCGGTGATCGCGAGCCGGCGCCCGATGCCGCCCTCGTTGTGGCGGCGTCGAAGCGTCAAGGCCTCGGGAGGTCTGAGGTCGGGGGGCACCGGGGGCGACATCGAGCGGAGTGCCGCGCCCACACGTTCCCATGCGACCGATCGAAGTTCGGCCACGAAGACCGAACGGGCGACGGCGTCGAGCAGCGCCGCATGCTCGACCAGGTGCGCCTGACCCGCGGCTCGAAGTCGCTCCGCCAACTCGGGAGGAACGTCCGCACTCGGATTCGGCGAAGGCACGAGGGACGCGTCGGTCCCGGCCACGCGACTACCCCTGGAACCGGCCGAGGCAGATCGTGACGTTGTGCCCACCGAAGCCGAACGAGTTGGACAGCAGGAAGTCGACCTTCGCCTTGCGCGCCACGTTGGGCACGTAGTCGAGATCGCAGTGGGGATCCTTCTCGTCCTGGTTGAGCGTCGGATGCATCACCTGATCACGGAGCGTCAATGCGCACATCACCGCCTCGGCCCCGCCGGACGCCCCGAGGAGGTGGCCGAAGATCGACTTGGACGACGACATCGCGAGCTTGTAGGCGTGCGCCCCGAAGGCGGCCTTGATCGCCTGCGTCTCGCAGAGGTCGTTCAACTCCGTCGACGTGCCGTGCGCGTTGATGTAGTCGATCTGCTCCGGATTGACGTGTGCGTCGGCGAGCGCCAGTTTGACGGCCTTCGAAGCGCCGACCCCGCCCGTCGAAGGCGCCGTCATGTGGAACGCGTCGGCCGTCTGCCCCGCGCCGAGGAACTCGCCGTAGATCTTGGCGCCGCGGCGCCGGGCGTGCTCGAGTTCTTCGAGGATCAGGATGCCCGAGCCCTCGCCCATCACGAAGCCGTCGCGATTCTTGTCGAACGGGCACGAGGCCTTCTCGGGCGCGGCGTTGCTCCGGCGCGACATGGCTCGCAACGAATTGAAGCCCGCCATGCCCATCGACGTGATCGTCGCTTCCGCGCCGCCCGTCACGACGAGGTCGGCCTCTCCGTCCCGCACGCTGCGGAATGCGAGCGCCATCGCGTGGTTGGACGATGCACACGCCGACGCCGTGATGTAACTCGGTCCGCGCAACTCGAATCGGAGACTCACGTTGCCCGCGACCGCATTGGGCATCATTTTCGGCACGAAGAAGGGGCTGACTCGCGTCGGGCCCTTCTCCATGATCGTCGTGTGCGTGTTCTCGATCGTGTCGAGCCCGCCGATCCCGGTACCGAGGATCGCGCCCGACCGATCGGGGTCGTACTTCCCGGCGGCCAGGCCGGCGTCGTCCCACGCCATCTGCGACGCCGCGAGCCCGTAGATCGTCGCGAGGTCGAGCTTCTTGATGTCCTTGACCTCGACCCACTTCTCGGGGGCGAAGTTCTTGATCTCGCCCGCGACCTGACAGGGGAAGTCCATCCCCTTCGCGTCGAAGCGCTCGATGCTCGTGATGCCGCTACGAGCCTCGACGGCGTTCTTCCAAGCGGTCTCGGCGTCGTTGCCCGACGCGTTGATCAGCCCGACACCGGTAATGACGACGCGACGACGCATCGGCCCCTGGCTTCGATCGTGGCGAGCGCGATCGGTCAAGGCTACGCCTTGTTCGCGGCGTGGCTCTCGATGTACTTGATCGCATCGCCGACGGTCTGGATCTTCTCCGCGTCCTCGTCGGGGATGTTCAAGTCGAATTCGTCCTCGAACTCCATGACGAGTTCGACGGTGTCGAGGCTGTCGGCGCCCAGGTCGTTGATGAACGAGGTCGCGTCGGTGACCTTCTCCTTCGTCGCGCCCATCTGCTCGCAGACGATCTCGATCACGCGGTCCTTCACATTGCCGGTCGTAGCCACGGTGCCTCCTCGATCGTTCGGTGAATTTCGATGCTGGATCAGTCGACTGAACCGCTGCGCTGGCCCCCGAAGTGCGTCTCGACCGTTCGACGGCCGAGCGTCCACCGGGGGGTCCGGGCAAGGCCCGAAGTTCTACATGACCATGCCGCCGTCGACACAAAGTACCTGCCCCGTCACGTAGGAAGCCGCCTCGGAGGCCAGGAATCGGACCACGCCGACGACGTCGTCGACCGTCCCGAGCCGGCCGAGCGGAATGCGGGCCATGAGCGCCTCGGCCGCGCCGGGTGGCAAGTTGGCGGTCATGTCGGTCGCGATGTACCCCGGGGCCACGGCGTTCGCGGTGACGCCTCGTCCGGCGAGCTCGCGGGCCACCGACTTCGTGAACGCGACGACGCCGCCCTTGCTCGCGGCGTAGTTCGCCTGGCCGGCGTTGCCCATCAAGCCGACGACGCTCGTGATGTTCACGATGCGCCCTCGCTTGGACTTCATGAGCGGACGCGCGGCGGCCCGCGTCGTCAGGAAGACGCCCTTCAGATTGACGTCGATGACACGGTCCCACTCTTCGTCGCTCATGCGCATCAGGAGGTTGTCTTTCGTGATGCCCGCATTGTTGACGACGACGTCGAGTCGGCCGCCGCCATGCGCCAACGCCGCCTCGACGGCGGCCTTCACTTCGGCGGCGACCGACACGTCGGCCTTCGCGTAGCGCACGGCGTCGGGCACGCCCGTGAGCGCGATCGCCTCGGCCGCCGCCGCGTCGTTGGTGCCGGTGAATGTCACGCGTGCGCCGTCCCTTACGAAGGCGGCGACCACCGCACGACCGATGCCGCGGGTCCCTCCCGTCACGAGGACCGAGACTCCATCGAAGGCGCCGCTCATGTCGTACTCCCCGGCCGCCAGGCGGCGAATGCATCGGCGTTGGGGACGCTCGTGACGACGAGCGTCGGGTCGATCTTTCCAAGGATCCCCGTCAAGACGAGTCCCGGAGCGGGCTCGACTGCACGGTCCATGCCGGCCGCGCGCGCGGCGCGAACGCCGTCCATGAAGCGGACGGGGCTCGTCACCTGTGCGACGAGATTACGGCGAATCTCGAACGGGTCGTCGTGCGCGCGCCCGGTCACGTTGCTCCACACCGGAAACTTCGGCCGACGCATCTCGACGCCCTCGAGCGCCTTTTCGAGGCGACGGGCACCGAGCGCCATCAACGGGGAATGAAACGCGCCCGCCACGTCGAGTCGGATCGGGCGCCGCACGCCGAGCGCCTTCGCCGCTTCTTCGGCCGCCGCGAGCGTCGGCAGATCACCGCTGATCACGACCTGCCCCGGCGCGTTCAGGTTCGCGACGACACATACGCCCTTCGTCGCCTCGACCCCCTTCGCGCACGCCTCCGATGCCTGCACCTCGGCGCATCGCATGAGCGCGCTCATGCCCGACGGCACCGCGGCACTCGCCTCCTGCATGCCGAGGC
>JANNRO010000665.1:0-11919 GCA_031401505.1 Planctomycetia bacterium | reverse complement strand
CGTCGACCCCCACCCACCGATGTTTGTCGCCCAAGCCCACTCGTTTCGCCTTCAGGCCCGGCTCGCGATCTCACTCTCGTGGATCGCGGGGTACACGAACATTCTGACGATCCTGATCTGCAATCAGGTCTCGAGCCACGTGAGCGGATCGGTGTCGCAACTCGGGCGCGACGTCGCCGAGGGCGCGTGGAGCGCCGGCGGCTATCTGACCGCCCTCCTCGCCGCCTTCATGGGCGGGGCGGCGCTCTCCGGTGTGCTGACCGAGACCGGCCGAGCTCGGAAGTGGTCCTCCATCTTCGTCCTCCCGATGGCGGTCGAAGCCGGGCTGCTCGGCATCTTTGCGTTGCTCGTCGACTACAACGCGGTCGGCGAGCTCCAGGGGACGAACGCGGTGTACTGGCTGACGCTCCTACCGTCGCTCGCGATGGGACTCCAGAACGCCACGGTCACACGCATCAGCGGCGGCCGGGTTCGAACGACCCACCTGACCGGCGTCGTGACCGACCTGGGAATGGAGTCGGCCGTCTGGGTGATGAATCGCGCGCGCCACGTCCGCTCGGCCACGGCTCCGGGCGCGTTCGCCTCCGGCTGGCGATTGGTGCTGCTCGCGAGCATCGTCGGGAGCTTCGGGCTGGGCTCCGGGCTCGGCGCGCTCGCCTTCGATTCCTTTCGGGCTTGGTCGATGGCCCCGGCCGTCGCGTTCCTCGGGTTCCTCGTGGCCATCGACCTCTGGAGCCCGATCTCACCGGCACGGAGCAACAAGGAGATCGGCGGCGACCTCCACGATGCGCTGCCCCCGGGGATCACGATCTTCCACATCGCGACGAGCGCCCGTCGCTTCGGGCGACGCTCGCGCGTGCCCGACTTGACGGTGTGGGCGGACCGGCTCGATGCGACGGTCCGCGTCGTGGTACTCGACGTCGCCGGCGTCGACGCCTTCGAATCGAACACGCTGCTGGCGCTCAAGTTCGCCGCCGAACGACTTCACTCCGAGGGCCGCACGCTCGTGCTCGCCGGTGTCGATGCCAGACGCTACGCCATGCTTCGCGACGCCGGCGTGCTCGAGGTCGTGGAACCCTCGAACGTCTGTCCCGATCTCGACCTCGCCGCCGCGCACGCGCTGTCGCTTCTGGAAGAGACGGGTGCCGCCGGATAGCGGCATCTCCCGATCTCCCGGCGGTCAACGCGTCGAGATCAGCGCCCCGGCCTCGCCTGCGGGATGTTCGCGAGCCACATCACGTAGTGGACGAGCGCCCACGCGTCGCCCGGCTGGACTTGGATGTACTCCTCGTTCTTGCCCTCGACGACGCGGGTCTTGACCCCGACGGCCGCAAGCGCCGGGTCCTCGGTGACCAGATAGAGCTTCTTGATGTCGTTGTTCCCGTCCGTGCCGTCTCGCTCGCGCCAATCGAACCGCGTCGCCGGCCCCTTCAGGTCGGGGCGCCCTTCGAGTTTGGCCGATTTCTGAACCCAGAGATCGTCGCGCTGGGACTTCATGGGCGAGCCCTCGAGCCCGGCCATCACGGTGCGGTAGAGATCTTCGGCGGCGGCACCGCCCCGGAACCTGAGCGCCGGCCGATCCTTCTCCGTCGCCGCCGACATGCGCAGGTCTTCGAGCGGATCATTGCCCTTCGCGAACTCCTTCGCGAAACGGTCCTCGCCGATGGCGGTCTTCAACGCGTCGTCGCCGAACACGTCGCGGACGCGGGCCCCGGCGCCGATCAGGAAGAGGTGGAACGAGGTCGACGTCGCCTCGTCGCCGGGCTTCAACTTCACCCAGGCCTCGCTCTTCCCGAGATTCGCCCAGCCCTCGGCGCCCGCCCAACGCGCGAGCTTGCGCCCGAGGAGCACGTAGAGGTCGGGGAGGTCGGCCTGCTCGATGCGCGGGCGCAAGTCACGCGGCCGCACGACGTTGCCGAATTCGCTCGTCGTGTCGGCCCAACCGCTCCCGTCGGCGCGGCCCTCGACGCCGTGACAGTTGGCGCACTGGGCGCCCAGGTACACCGCGCGACCGCGGGCGCGTTCCTTGTCCGGGCTCGAATCGAAGCGCTGCGTCGATGACGGGACGGTCAGCTCCTTGTTGTTGAAACTCTTGCTCGCGTCGCCCTCGTAGAGGCTCTTGACGTAGTCGACGAGCAGCCACAGTTGCTGCTCGTTCAACTCTCGCCACGCGGGCATGTCGCTGCCGGGCAGGCCGCGCACGAGGGTGCGGTAGAGGTCGCCGTCGTGGGGCAGATTCCCGACCACCGTCGACTTGTACTTGTACTTGCCGACCGTCAGGTCGCGGGGCCGCACGTCGAAAAACTGCGCCCCCGGCCCGTTGCCCCGCCCCTCGGCGCCGTGACAGCCGGCGCAGTTCACTCGAAACAGTTCGGCACCGTCGGTCAGACGGCGCGCGAGATCGGGATTCCGCGCGTCCCACGCGGCGGTGGCGCTCTTCCACGCCGCCTCCTTCTCGCCCGCCGCCTTCACGAAGGCCGGGTCATGCGCGAGGAAGCCCAACGCTCGCATCTCGAGGCTGCGGCGCGGGCGCCGCTCGACTCCCTCGAAGGGCGAGACCCGCTGCGGCGTGGGCGCCGACGCGGGCTCGCGCCAACCGCCGATCGCCGTCCCGCGGTGCTGGAGATAGGTCACCAGCGCGTCGCACTCCTCGGTCGGCCGGGGCGCGCCGTCGTAATCGGTGACCATCCCGTCGCCGGTCGGCGGCCCCTGCGTGTACCACATCGAATCCTTCACGCCCGCGGCGGGGGGCGTCACGCCGCGCACGTCGAGGCGGGTAAAGGGGTCCTTGCTGTCCACGCGCAGGCGCAGGCTTCGCGCCCGCTCCGCGACGGCGGCCGGCGCCTTCGAGATGTCCTCGTCGCCGATCTTGGACGAGATCATCCCGTCGCCGTTGTTGTCGAGCAGGGAGAGCGCCTCACGGATCGTGTCGCCGTCCTTCCAGTCCCGGAAGAACCACGGGAACGACGGCATGACGCTGCGGGGCACGGTGTAGCGCGGATCGAAGAAGTGGGCGTAGTGCCAACCGTCGCCGCGCAGTCCGCCCTCGCGGTGCAGGTCGGGGCCGGTGCGACGCGTACCGAAGAAGTGCGGCAGGTCGTGCGCGTACTCGCCCGCCTGCGACACGGGCCCCCACCGATGCTCTTCGCCGTTGACGGGGCGCACGAAATCGCTGTGGCAGTGCCAGCAGACGTTCTTCGCGTAGAGGTCGCGTCCCGACTGCTCGACCGCCGTATAGGGTTTGACGTCGCGTGCGACGCCGTCGACGCCGACGACGCGGGGCTCGTCGGCATCGGTCACGCAGCTCGGAATCTGGACGAGGACGGCGAACGCGAAGAAGTAGCACAGGCCGCCCGCGAGGAGGGCGATGCTCTTCGGAGTCTCGAGGAATTGGGGCATGGTGGGTCCGGCTCCCTAGTACGCGGCCGACGGGGCGGGAGAGGTCGGGGCGGTCGAAGGGCCCCCGGGACCGGCGTCCGACGCCGGGAGTTTGGGTGACCGACGCATGGTCATCGCGATGTTGAAGGCGAAGAATGCCAGCCCCACGTCCATCAGCGTGCCGCCGAAGGTGCGGGCGAGCCAGAGTCCCTTCAACGACTCGGTCTCCTCCACCCAGAGGCGGTAGCCGGTCGTCTGGAAGGCGCCCTGCTGGATCCCCGAAATCGTCAGCACGACGAACATGATCGTAAACCCCATGATCTCGAGCCAATAGGTCCAGGTCGCGAGCTTCGCGGACCACAGCCGCCGGCCCGCGGCGCGGGGCACGCAGAAATAGGCCGCGGCGAGCCCCCAGATCACGAAGACCGCGAAGACGGCCGAGTGGGCGTGGCCGACGTTGTAGTCGCTGAAGTGCGTCCAGCGCTGGATCAGGCGCAGCGCCTGCGTCGGGCCCTGGAAGCAGGTGATCAGGTACCAGACCGCGCCCAGCATCGTGAACTTCATGACGTAACTGTCGGGACCCGCCCATTGCGCCCAGTGGCCGCGCATCGTGCCCCAGAGGTTCACGCAGAATGCCCACACCGGGAGGATCAGCATCATCGACGACGCGATCGCGATCGTCTGGACCCAGTCGGGGATCGGGCTGTAGAGGTAGTGGTGGACGCCGTTCAAGGGATAGAAGAACGCGAGCGCCCAGAAACCGATGATCGAAAGACGGTGGCTGTAGAGCGTCGCCTTCGCGGCGATCGGGAGCATGTAGTAGGCGGCGCCCACGCCCGCGGGCGTGATCCAGAGACCCACGACGTCATGGAGGTAGAAACCGCTCATGGCGGCGCTCGTCGTGCCCTTGGGGACGTAGGGCAGGATGAAGTTGCCGAGCGGGTAATTGATGCAGGTCCAGACCAGCGCCCCGATCCAGTACCAGAGCGTGACGTAGAGCTTCTTCTCCTTGCGGTGGACGACCGTCATCACGACGCTGGTCGTGATCAGGAGGAACACGAGCGTGATCAGCACGTCGGAGGGCAGCGGCATCTCCGCCGCTTCGATCGGCTGGAGGTAGCCCATGAGCACCGCGGTCGGCCCGGCGACGAGACTCACGCACATCAGGAAGAACGCCACCCAGACGGCACGGATCCCCCAGAGCGGGCGGCCCGTCAGCCTCGGGACCGCGTGACACATCAGCCCGAACATCGCGGGCGTGAACGTCGCGAAGATCACCATGTTCACGTGGACGATGCGGATGCGACCGAACTGGAGCCACTCGATGCCGCCCATGAAGTAGGGGTCGTCGAGCTTCATGGCCGAGAGCAGGCCCGCGACGGGGCCGACGACGGCGCCGACGGCCGCCATGGCGAACCAGGCGAGCACGAGGCGATTGTCGACGAGCGGTTGGGCGGCCGCCGCGTGCGGCGGCTCGAGCGGGGCGGGCGGCGAAGTGTCACGGCTCATCGCGGGACCTCGGGGGACGAACGAATCGGATTCGAGGGAATCGGAACTCGTGGGCGCGGAGACTACTTGTAGGCGACCGCAAACACGATCTCGTGGCGCGCGCCCGCTCTCACCTCGACGACCTGCGAGTCGAGGATGTCGGGACTGTAGGCGTACCCGTTGATCTTGCCGTTCAACTCGGTAGCTCTCGAAATCATGCCCTCGTGCCAACAGACGACCTCGTAGCGGCCGGGCGGAACGTTCTCGAGCACCGCCTCGCCCGCGGGTCCGTCCGGACCGTCGGTCTCGGGGGTCAGCGCGTAGTAGGGATGCTCCACGACGTGGAGCGAGGCGTTCATCCACGGATGGATGTCGCACTTGACGACGTACGATCCCGGCCTCTCGAGGAACGCCTCGGCGATGCCCGTCTTGCGCGTGCCGGGTGCGCTGCCGAAATTGAACGTCGTGTCGGCGCCGAAGTTCCCGTGGATGTTGTGTTCGGCGCGATCGGAGTTGACGACGACGATCTGCGTGGCCGTCCGCATCCAGCCGATGTGAGGCAGATAGACGCACGCCTTCTGGTCCATGACGAACGACCGATCGTCGCCACGCAGCGTCTCGGGCCAGTCCTTTCCGCCACGGATCGACTTCAGGGAGATCAGGCAGTTGCCCAGTCTCAAGTCGCCGTCGCCCTTCTTGACGAAGCGGCAGCGCTCACTCTGGTGGTCGGTGCAGCCGAGGTCCTTGTGAATGGTGGCGATGACCTTCTCGATTTCGGGCGGGGCACCCACGAGGCGGGTGATCACCCGGATCGATCCGCCGTCCTTCACGTCGATCACCTGGTACGAGCCGGGAGAACCGCCCGACGTCGAAGTCGAGAGCGGGCTCGGAGGAGCGGGCGGCGTCACGGGCGGGGGTGACGTCGGGGCCGGCGCCGGAGGTGTCGTCGGGGGCGAGGTCGAAGGCGAGGTCGGGGTCGAGGGAGATGTCGAGGGCGCAGTCGGAGTCGAGGCGGCCGACCCCGGGGGAGCCGTCAGGGGCACCACGACCGTCGGCGCACCGGCGGACGAACTCGCGACGAGGGTCAGATCGGCCGGCGCCGTCCCGAATCGCCAGATCCCGCGGTCGTAGGGGTCGGGCGCGTACTCACGTCCCTTCCCGCAGCCGGTCGCGCCCACCAGCATCACGCCCGCGACGGCACAAACGCGCCCCACGAACGCGATCGCACGTCGGGGCGTCGTTCGGGCGGCGGGCATGGGTGCTCTCCGAGGAGTGCTCCGGGCTGCGAATCGGACAGTGACCCATCCGACATCGAGCCCGACGAAGGAACGGTGGGGCGCTCGGGCTACTTCCCCGCGCTCGCGGGCTCCGGCGGAACGGTCGCGGCGGCGGGTGGTTCGTAGTGGAAGCGCAGATACCGCACGAGGGCGGCCATCTGCGCGTCGGCGATGTCGTCGTTGGTCGGCTTGTCCTTGAATCGAGCGCCGACGAGGAACTGGGGGAACGTGATGTCCATCGTGTCGGGCGGGGGCGCCAACTTGCCCTTGACGCGCTTCAACGGCCAGAACGACGGCATCTTGGTCCCGGGGATCTGGTTCTGCGGATTGTGGAGGAGGTCGTACATCCACGACCGCTGGCGGCGGGCCGCGGACCGAGAGTAGGGGGGCGCGGACGCGCCCTCGCCGTTGGCCGTGACGGGCGCACCCTTGGGCAGGTGACACTTGATGCAGCCTTGGCGCTGGAAGAGGGCCTTCGCCTCCTCGCGCAGGTTGCGCACCGTCACCTCGACGTCGATCGACTTCCCGTCGGCGTCCTTCTCCTTCACCTTGATGACGACCGGCTCCTTGTAGGGCGTCGCGTCGAGCGGCTCGTCGTCGTCGTCGGTCGCGAGCCGGTCCTTGCGACCGGCGACCGCATTGAAGTAGTCGACCATCGCCGAGGCTTCCTCGTCGGACAACTGGAAGCGCGGCATCTGCTGGATGACCGCCGGGCGGACGCCGTCGGGCTGGTGAAGGTAGGGATTCTTCAGGAACTTGAACAGCCAGTCGGCGTGGACGCGGTTGCCCTCGCCGTAGAGGTTGGGCGGGAGCATCCAGAGTTCCAACCCCCGATCGGCCTGCTCCGCGGTCAGCACGCCGCGGCGCCCCTCGATCGAGTGGCACTGGTAGCAGCGGTAGCGCTCGATGACGGCGCGACCCCGGGCGATCGCGTCGATCGCGGGGGTCGTCTTCGGCAGCGCGCCCGACTTGATCGGCTCGGCAACGAGCCCGAGCACCACGGCGACGACCGCCTCGCGGTCCTTCGATGTGAAGTTGAACTTCGGCATGCGGAGCTTGTCGTTCCAACTCGGCTTGAACTTGCCCTTGTCGTACACGCGCGGGTTGACCAGTTTGTTGTCGATCCAGTCGTAGCGCGTGTGCGGGATCTCGGTCTTCGGGACGATGCCGAAGTCGAACTTGTGGATGTCCTGGCTGCCTTCCTTGGTCAGTTCCTTGCCGATCGGCTGCTCGGCCTCGGTGCCCTTGATGTTGTGACAACCGAAGCAACCGCGGAAGACGACGAGTTTCTTGCCGACCTCCTCGAGGCGCTGCGCGATCGGCCGGTCGGCGGCCTTCCTGAGGGCAGCCTCCTGCGTGATGCTCGGGTGCCTGGGGTCGTCGGGATCGGTCTTGCCGTACCACTCGACCCAGAAATCGTTCAACTGGCTCTCGTGCTCGGCGGTCCACTTCGCCTGGTCGACGAACGGCTGGGCCTCGAAGGCCGCGTCCTTGAACGCCAGGAGATACGCCACGAGATCGGCGCGGATCTGCTGCTCGCTGCGCACGACCTGCACGTTGTCGGGCCCCATCTCGGCGCGGCCCTGAAGCACGTTGGGCATGCGGGTGACCGAGTTGTAGTGCCGCGGCTCGGCGATCCAGGCGGCGAGCATCTTCGCGGCGCCCGGCGCCGTGTACTTCGAGCCCAGCGAGGTCAATCGCGGTCCGGGGGGCAGTTCGTCGCCCCACTTCTTGAACCGGGCGCCATCGTCGGTCAGCCCGTCCGCCCACTGGCCCTTCGAGAGGTCCCAGTTGCCGGGACCGATGTGGCAGGCGTAGCAGCCGATCGAATAGAACGTCTTGGCGCCCTGCTTCGGGTCGCCGACGGGAATCTCGGGGTAGGTCGAGGCGCGCGTGTCGGACCCGGCCGTCGAGACGAGGAACGCCGCCAGCGCGCGGACTTCCACGTCGTTCTGCACGAGGTCCTTCGGCGTCGGATTGTCGACGAGCGGTACGTCCTGCGGCTTCCCGTCGCTGCCGAGCACCAGCGCGTAGTGGTCGTCATGCGCACGCCAGCGATAGAACGACGGCATTCGCGTGTCGAGCCGATAGGCATTGGGCACCGCGATCCAGCGCTGGACCCACGCCTCGGTGGTCTTGTCGCGCAGGTGCGTGAGATCGGGGCCGATCTTCGGATTGCCCGCCGCGGTCAACGAGCCCGGCGCGGGCTTGGACAGGTCGCCGCCGTTGTCGGCGTACGTCGCGTCGTGGTCTCCGAAACCCGGACGACGCTCGAAGTCCTTGATCGAGTGACACCCGGTGCACGCCCACTCCTGCATCACCGCGACACCGCGTCGGTACGTCTCGGCGTGCCAGCGACGGTCGATCTCGGCCGGCGTGCCGTCGACCGCGTTGGGCGCCCGGACGCGCCGCAGGATCTGCTGGCCGTTCTCGTCGACCGGCGGCCGTCCGGCCTGATCGAGGCGCGGCTTTCCGATGGAGTCGAGGATCGGCCTTCCCTTGCGGTCGAGCAAGGGGCGCTTCTGCGCATCCTCAAAGGTCGCCTTCCCGGGGTCAAAGCCGGGCTTTTTGTCCTTGTCGAGGGCGAAGGTCAGAACGACGTCGCCGTTCTCGTCGTAGACGGGCTTCTTCTCCGGCTCGCCGTCCTTGCCGAGGACGATTGCACCGTTGGCGTCGAACGCAGCCGCCATCTTCGGGACGAGCACCGACTCCCACTTCGCGAGCGGCTCGGTCTCCGGCAGGAACGGATCGACGGCGCCGTGGCACTTGTAGCACTGTCCCTCGACGTAGCGCGCGGGCAGCATCGGGAACTCGACGTACTCGGCGCCGTGGATGTCCCAGCCGTGCTTCTCTTCCCAGACCTTCGCCTGTTCACGCGAGTCGGGCGTGTGCGTCGCGCGCGAGAAGTCGAGGCGGCGTCCGACGCCGCCATGGCAGACGGTGCACCCCACCTTGACGACCTGGTGCGGGCTCGTCGGCCCCGAGATCAGATCGAGGTGCGGATGCGCCCACTGGACGGGCTCGATGTGGAACGCCGCGAGGAGGTCCTTGCCGACGACCTCCTTCTTGAAGTTCTCCTCGCCGAGCGCGTCGCGAAGATCGCTCTCGGCGAAGATGTCGGAGAGTTTGGCGTTCGGACCCGTCAGCCAGCGACGCACGTTGGCAGGGGTGATCGCCTTCAAGAACTCGGGCTTGTCCTTCAGCTTGTCCCAGGCCTTCTCGCCGAACTTCAACCGGAGGAAGCCCTTCAGCAACTGACCGATGCCCTCGCGGGGCACCGCTTCGTCTTCACGCTCGGACACGAGCGGCCCCTCGATGCCGCGGTGACACGTCATGCACATGTCCACCTTGGGCGACGTCGCGAACACCATGTCGTCATGGATGTTGTCGAGGACGACCTTCTCGATCTTGATCGACGGATCGATGATGTCGGCCATCGGCATGTTGCGCCACTGGTTGCTCTCGGTCCGTGCGCGCGCATCGGTGAACTGCGTGGAGGCCTTCGAGAACTCCGCGAGCAGATCGTCGCGCTCCTTCTCGACCTTCTTGACCGGGGCCAAGAGCGCGTCGAGCTTCGCCTGGATCGAGTCGCGCCCGACCTTCATCGCGACGAGGTGGCGCTCGAGTTTCTCCTTCTCGCTGGCGATGGCGTTCTGCCGCTCCGACAGCTTCGCGGCCGCCGCGTCGTCCTGGCGCAGCCGCGCGTTCTCGAACTCGTTGACGACCGCCGCCTGCGAGCCCTTCAACGCCTTGATGTCGCGCTCGTCGAAGGAGATGAGCTTCAACTGCTCGGCGAGTTCGGCCTCGAGCGGTGCGACGGCCTTCGCATCGACCGTCTGGCGTGCGGCCGCGACCTGGCGGTTGAGGTTGCGCAACTGGTCGTGCTTGCGTGCGTCGAAAACCTCGAGTTTCGTGGACTCGACCTCACGCTTGACGTCGAGGAGCGCGGCGGCCCGGCGGAAGTAGTCTTTCTGGACGCCCTTCCACGGCCGGATGAAGTCGTCGGCGAGCATCCAGAACACGCACGCCACGAGGACGCCGCTGGTCGCGAGGAACCAGAGCGAGAGTTTGCCCGGGGGATACAGCGATTCCTTGTCGCGATTGGCGAGCGGCATGGGACCTCGTCAGATGTTCATCTTGATCTCGGGGAGATAGACCACGTACTTCAGGTTGAGCGTCCAACGCAGGATCATCTTGATGGGGAGCGCCGCCATCAGGAGTCCCAGGTTGACCACCAGCCCGAAGCGCAGCGCCCCGAGTTCACGAAACAGCTTCTTGAATACGGTCGCCGCGAGGATCACGGGCAGGATGCCCATGTAGAAGATCACGGCGAGGAAACCCCAGAGTTCGCGGGTGTAGAACGCCGTCGGCTCGCGCATGCCGAGCAGTTTCACCCAGACGATTTCCGAGAGATTGATGTTGTTCAGGTCCGCGACGTAGTTCGGATCCCAGTCGGCGAAGAGCCCGAAGAAGTTCCAGCCCGGGCCGCGCAGGAACGTCCCGATGAACGCGAGCAGGAGCCACAGGACGAAGAACCCGAAGCAGAAGACCGTGATCGCGCCCTTCCTCTCGCGCAGCGTGAAGTAACCGTTGCCCTTCGGGTTGCGGTCGACGTAGGGGATCGCGATCAACCCCATCATGATCGTGCCGGGAAGGCCGACGCCCGCCCACCACGGGTCGAAGTAGACGAGGATTTCCTGGAGACCGAGGAAGTACCACGGGGCCTTCGACGGGTTGGGCGTGCGGGCCGCGTTGGCCTGCTCCTCGAGCGGCGCGCGGAGCAGGACCGACCAGACGATCAGGATGACCGTGCAGACGACCATCGCGATCAACTCGGTGTAGACGAGGTCGGGCCAGACGAGGACCTTGCGGTTCTTCTCGGCGGCCTCGCGGGGCGGCTCGCCGGCCGCGATCCGCTCGTCGTTGAGCACCGCCTGGCGCAGCGCGAGCCAGTAGAGGAAGCCGAGCACCGCGATGATGATGATGATCGGGATGTTGTCGGGCTTGGAGAGCGTGATCCCCACCTGATGCTTGGTCGACGCGAAGACGCCGAACAGCACGAGGAACGCGCCGATGCCGAGCGCGACCTTGGGCTTCGTCCAGACCTTCGCGAACTGGATGCTCGCGAGGAACAGGATGATGGCCACGAAGAACAGGATCCTCGGGTCGGTCAGGAAGTTGATGACGTTGTCGATCAAAGCGCCCACGGGAACTCCAAGGTGTGCCTGTGGATCAGAGCGGACCGCTGATGCCGCCGTCCTTTCGGACGCGCCAGAAATGGACGGCCATCAACACCATGGCCATGACGGGCACCGCGATGCAGTGGAGGACGTAGAAGCGCAGCAGCGTCTGCTCGCCCACGAATCGCCCGCCGAGCAGTGCGTACCGGATGTCGGCACCCGAGTGGATCAGGGGGATGCCGTCGATCTCGAGGAAGTTCGAGCCGGGACCCTCGTGACCGATGGCCGGATGCGCGCGCGCCATGTTCGTGCCGACGGTCACGGCCCAGATGGCCAACTGGTCCCACGGAAGCAGATAGCCGGTGAACGAGAGCAGCAGCGTCAGCACGAGGAGCACGACGCCGATGCCCCAGTTGAACTCGCGCGGCGGCTTGTACGAACCGGTCATGAAGACGCGGAACATGTGGAGCCACACCGTGATGACCATCGCGTGGGCACCCCAGCGATGGATCTCGCGCATGATGCCGAGCGGCACGTCCTCGCGCAGCGCCATGATGTCGCTGTACGCGCTCGCGGCGACCGGTCGATAATAGAAC
>JANNRO010000664.1:0-1919 GCA_031401505.1 Planctomycetia bacterium | reverse complement strand
CGAAATTCACGGGGAAGTGTTCGAGCCCCTGCGGGACGTGGCGACGTTTGCGAAGTTCCGCATCGACGAGGGGCACACGCTCTCGTGGCCGAACGGAGCTGACTTCGCGCCCGAGTTTCTCCGCGATCTCGTTGCGCGTGCGACGACTCGCGCGGCCGTGTGATCGGGGGGCGCCGAGGGCGCCGATGAGTCCGCCGTTGCGATGGCGGGCGCGCGCGCGAGTCGATGCGGCGACCGACGTTGAACGCGCTTGCAGGGTTGGGGCCGTGGTCCCGGTATCCTATGGCGATGGCGTCCGCTGCCCATCCCGAACCTCCGACCGGCGACGACGGCGCGCTCGAGATCTTCGAGACGTTCCTGAAGCGCAAGGCGCTCAAGATGACCGCGCAGCGCCGCGCCATGGTGAGGAGCGTGCTCTCGAACACCGGGCACTTCACCGCCGACGACGCCCACGACCGACTGCGCGCAGGTGGAGAGCGCGTGTCGCTCGCGACCGTCTACCGTGCGTTGGCCCTCCTCGAGGAGGCGGGCGTGCTCGAGGGGCACGACTTCGCAGACGGCCAGCGGCGCTATGAGCGCGCGCTGACGCGCGAACACCACGACCATCTGATCTGCATCGATTGCCGGGCGGTCGTCGAGTTTCAGAATCCGGCGATCGAGGATCTTCAGGATCAGGTCCTCGCGCAGCACGGCTTCTCGATGGTCCATCACGCCTTGACCATCTTCGCGGCCTGCCAGGCGCTGAAGGAGCGGGGCACGTGCCCTCGCCGCGACGACGCGTCGGGACCCAAGGCCTCGCGCGCCGGACTCGGCATGCGACCCCGGTTGTGAGCGGCGACGCCCCCGCGGGCCGACCGGCGCGCCCGCGGATCATTCGACTCGAACGGATCACCGATCCGATCCCCGAGGGGGCCGAATTCGAACCTGAGTCCGAATTGCCGACGGGACCCGCGTCCGATCCGCTGGCCGCTCCGCTCTCCGACGACGAGTTGATGGTCCTCGCGCTCGAAGAGGCGCGGCGCGCCGCGGCAATCGGCGAGGTGCCGGTGGGGGCCGTCGTCGCGTCGAACGGTCGCGTGATCGCCCGCGCGCACAACCGGCGCGAGACGACCGCCGATCCGACGGCGCACGCCGAGATCGTCGCGCTGCGCGAGGCGGCGCGACGACTCGGCACGTGGCACCTCGAAGGTACGACGCTCGTGGTGACGCTCGAGCCCTGCTTCATGTGCGCGGGTGCGCTCGTCAACGCGCGGGTCGCGCGCCTCGTCTTCGGGGCCGCGGATCCGAAGGCTGGCGCGGTCGGTTCACTCGGCGACGTGCCGCGCGATGCGCGATTGAATCACCGACTCGACGTCACCTCCGGCGTGCGCTCCGACGAGTGCGGCGCGGTACTGCGCGAGTTCTTCGCGGCGCGGCGGCGGTCGTCGTGACGGGGTGCCTTCCTTGACGGGGCGAATGGGCACCCGTAGCGTTCGCGACCGCACCGACGTGACCCGACCTCGCGCGGAGAGGTGGCAGAGTGGTCGAATGCACCGGTTTCGAAAACCGGCATACCCGTAAGGGTATCGGGGGTTCGAATCCCCCCCTCTCCGCCACCCCCACGCCAGGAAAGGCGCGTTTTCGGTCCCCGCGGTCGAGTCGGTCCGTTCAACGAGGATTCAAGATCCGGGGGCTGCACGGTCCGTATCGTCGGCGGCCTGCTCTCTGCGCCCGACCGACGACGGCGTTCGGCGCATGGGACTGGAGGGCCGCACAAGCGTCTCGCCGTCGTCGGCTCCGGCCGCCCACCTGACCGGGTGTGTCGAGATTTCGTGGTCCGCCTTCCGGGGGCGAGTTCAACGTCTTTGGAAAGTGCAAGACGCCGAACGGCGCCCGCCAACCCGTCCGCGGTTCGGCTGGAGCCCCACGAGGAGGGCCGC
>JANNRO010000663.1:0-13899 GCA_031401505.1 Planctomycetia bacterium | reverse complement strand
CCTGCTCGACCGTGAACTCCGTGATCTCGGAGCTGGTCAGCAACGGGAGCATGCGCGTCTCGATCCACTGTGTCGCCGACGAGGGCGAGCCGTACGTGTCGAACCCCGAGACGACGAGAATGCGCGCCGATTTCGACGGTGCCACGTCGTCCACGCGAACGTACTTCTTCGTATAGCTCTCGGTGCTCGACTTGCCGACGCCGAACGAGAGCACGGGGGCCGCGTCATGGTCGAAGATGCGCACCTCGAGGAAGCCCTCGGGGCCCGCGAAGTCGGCGAACTTCGCCGGGTTCGACGTCGGCTCGCCGTGGCGCTTGACTCCCGCGAGCGACTTCAGATAGCTCTCGACCTTGCCGGTGTCGGCGGGATAGTCGAACGAACTGGCGAGTTTCCAGGCTGCAGGACCGGTGCGGAGGAGCTTGACGCCCTCCTTGACCGGTTTGCCGTCGACCTTCGTCGTCTGCTCGATCTCGACCGTCTGCACGGTCTCGACCTTCAAGGGCGCGAAGGCCGCGCCGAGCCCCGCGGCGTCGTTCGACGCGCGCGTGCCCGCGCCGCGCAACCCGATCATCAGGGCGAAGACGGCGGCGGCGAGCCCGAAGGCCGCGTTGCGTAGCAAGAGGCTCTGCGTGCGCACCATGATCAGCTCCGGTACCTGCGGACGACGAGAACGAGAATGCCGACGAGCAGGACGAGGAGCGGTGCCGCCAGATAGTTGACGAGTTCGATGTGACCCGCCTTGGTCGCGTCGATCTCGTCGAGGCGCCGAATCGCCGACCCTCGCGTGCGCAGCGCCAACAACTGGTCGCTGCCGGTCATCCAGTCGACGAGGTTGTTGACGAGCGGGAAGCCATTGACGCTTCCCCACAACCGGGTAATGCCCTGCGTGATGTCCTTGCGACCTCCGCTGAAGTCGTCGCAGACGAGTTCGGCGTCGCCGCACACGATCAGGAGACCGCGCCCCGAGTCGAGTCGTGCGGGACCGGCGTCCTTCCCGGAGGTACCGCCCGTCCCGGCGTCGCCCTCGGGACCCCTGGCTCCCATCGGGGCGCCGGTGTCGTTCGGGGCATCGGGTGCCTTGGGCGCGTCGGGTGGGGTCGGAACGTCGGGCGCCTTCGGAATCTCGGGCTTCTTCGGTCCGTCCGGGACGAGCGGAGGCGTGTCGGTCATCGCGGGCGCGGCGTCCATCGCCGGTTGGTCGCCCATGGCGTCGTCACCCTCCATCGCCGGCACGCCTTCCGTGGTCGGCACCCCTTCCGTGGTCGGCACGAGGGGTGCCGACGGCGATGGAGGCGGTTCAGGCGGCTTCTCGCCGGGTGCCAACTTGCCCTTCCAGAACGAAGTGAACGGCCCGTCGATCGCGACGAGGAGGGTCTTCGCCCCCATCTCCTTTTCGTCGGGATTGGGAATCCTGGCCGAGGTGAGCGCCCCCGTGTCCTTCTGGATGAATCCCTTCGTCGAGGTCGTGGCCAACACCATCACGTTGCGTCCGGCCGCGGCCGTCTTCTGCGCATCCACGACGACTTCGGCCGCGAAATAGAACGGGACGGTCCCGAAGCCCCGCGTCGCGGGGTTGTCCTGACTCAGCTGTTCCCGATTCGAGCGGACGAAATAGGGGTAGCGCGTGAGCCCCTCGCGGGTCGCCGCCGCACCCATGTTGCGCTCGTCGAGATCGCCGACGACGCCCGGTGTCAACGACACGCCGACGTGCGCCAGCCAGTCTTCGAGGCCCGACTTCGTCGGAGGCCCGGGCTGGCCGAACACTTCCCGCGCGCCGACCGGGTCGAGCAGCAGGAGCGCCTTCCCGCCCCGGAGGACGAACTGTTCCAGGTGGTACGCCTGCTTCTCGCTCCACTCCTTGGGTCCGGGCACGACCAGCACCGTGACGTCGGCGGGTACCGGGGAGTCGAGGCTCATCGAGTCTCGGAAGTCGTCGCCGTACACCTTCGTGAACACGGCCTGCGCGAGGACGGAGAAGCGGTCGTCTCCGCCCCCGTGCTGCGCGGCCATGAACGCCGGCGGCGGCGCCGTGCGCACGAGCCCGACGATCGCCTTCTTGGGGCGCGACACCTTGTAGATGGCGGACGACAACTCGTACTCGAGGCTCGAGTTCAGCTGATAGGTCTGCTGATCCTCCGACGTCTCGAGCAGCGGCCCGATCTTCTCGGACTTGCTCTCGTAGGCGATCAGGAGCCCGTCGTAGTCCCGGACCTCGGTGACCTTGTTCGCCTCGAGTTCCGAGTAGCTGCCTTCGTGGATGCCCCGCTTGCCCGCCTCTTCCTTGCCCGCCTCGTCCATCTTGACCCACACGACCTCGAGTCGGCCGTTGCTCTGGGTCGCGTACTCCTCGAGGAGCCCCTCGAGACGCCGCCGGACCGCCTCCGCGCGGGCCGGCAGCTTGTCGCCCCAGTACACCGAGATCTTGGCCGGGTCGGTGAGGTCGGCGAGCACCTTCTTCGAGCCTTCGGACAGCGTGAACAGCCGATCGTTGGTCAGGTCGACGCGGATCGACGTGCGCGCGAGCGCGACGTTGCCGAGAATCAGCCCGAGGAGCAGGAGCAGACTTGCGCCCAGCGAGAGCGCCAGCGGATTGCGGGCGGTCGCTCGATGGGACGTCCCTCGCGGGGACGTGGCGGCGGAGGTCGGCCCTCCCATGGGCGTGGCACCGGTGGACGTGGCGGCGGTGGCCATGACTAGCGATGCCTCCGGTTTTCGACGGTCTCGACGTTGAGATAGAGGAAGAAGACGACGAACGAGAGGAAGTAGGCCACGTCGCGCAGATCGACGACGCCGCGCGCGATCGAGCGGAACCGGACCGTCGCCGAGAGGCTGCCGAGCGTGCGCGCGAGGTCGCTGCCCGCGAGGAACCCGGTCGTGGAGTCGAGCAGGACGAGCACCATGCACGCCGCGAGGCCTACGAGGAAGGCCACGATCTGGTTGCGCGTCAGCGACGAGAGCCAGAGCCCGAGCGCCAGGAACGCCGCCGCCATCAGGATCGCGCCGGTGTACACGCCCCAGACGGGACCCGTGTCGAGGTTGCCGTACATCGCCGCCGTGATCGGGACACCCGCCGTCGCGACGAGGCCCGCCGCGACGATCGTCAGGCCCGCGAGGAACTTGCCGAGCACGAGGCTCTTGACCGGGACCGGCGACGTCATCAACGTCTCGAGGGTCTCGCCGCGGATCTCTTCGCTCCACATGCGCATCGCGAGCGCCGGGACGAAGGCCGCGAACGCCCAGGGAAGGATGTCGGGCAGCATGCCGACGGTCGCCTGACGATAGAGGAAGTAGTGCCCCTGGTTGAAGACGAAGACGGAGGCGACGACCGCCATCAGCAGCACGAGCACGTACGGAATCGGCCCGATGGCGTAGGTCTTCAGTTCCTTCTTGTAGACCGTCCACGTGCCGCGCCACGCGTCGACCGCACGGCCCCTGCCGATCGCGAGCGACACGCCGACCCACGCCGCGAGCAGCGGCAGAACCATGTAGAGCAGGAGCCTAAGCACGCGCCACCTCCGCCGCCGGCAAGGCCGTCGAACCGGGCGACTGTCCGCTCGCCGACGTCAATTCCGCGAAAATGTCTTCCAGGCTCGCCGTCTCGGGCGAGAGCTTCGCGAGGCCGAAGCCGTGCTTGATCGCGCGGGCGGCGGCCGCCTCGCACGACGACCGGTCCGAGGCACCCACGAGTTTCACCGTCACGTAGTCGCTCGATCCCTCGATCGGCACGACATCCACCGATTCGACCCCGGGCAGCCCGTCGAACGCCGTCCGGGCGTCGGCGAGCGGCGCGCGCACGACCATCTGGATCGACGCGCTGCGGTTCGCGCGGATTTCATCCACCCGGCCGTCCGCGACCAGCGAACCCCGATGGATGATGAGCGCGCGGTCGCAGATCGCCTCGACCTCGGACAGGATGTGGGTCGAGAGGATCACGGTGCGCTCGCGCCCGAGGTCGCGAATCAGCTCGCGCATGTCCTGTTGCTGGTTCGGGTCGAGCCCGCTCGTCGGTTCGTCGAGGATCAAGACCTCCGGCTCGTGGAGCAGCGCCTGCGCGAGGCCTACGCGCTGGCGATAGCCCGTCGAGAGCGTGCCGTTGGTCTGGCGACGGCGATCTTCGAGGCCGACGGCGGCGATCGAACGGTCGACGGCCGAATCGCGCGCGGCGCCGCGAAGGCCGCGCAGCTCGGCGGCGAACTCGAGCGACTCCGACACCCGCAGTTCGTCGTAGAGCGGATTGCCCGCCGGGAGGTACCCGATCCGCTTGAGCACCGGAAGGGGGTCGGCGGTGACGTCCATTCCGAACACGCGGGCCGTGCCGGACGTCGGGGCGAGATAGCCCGTCAGGATCTTCATGGTCGTGGTCTTGCCGGCCCCGTTGGGGCCCAAAAACCCGACCACCTGTCCCTTGGGGACCGAAAAGCTGACGCCGTTCAACGCCGTCAGCGTCCCGTACCTCTTCGTGAGGTCGGTCACCTCGATCATGGGGCTGGCCTCCGAGAACGACGACTCGCACAATCCGATCGCAGAATCCGAACCGCGAAGGGAACCACGTCCGGCCCGACTGTCCAACGCAGGGCAAGGACGGGTGACGCGACGGCAAGGTTCCATCGGTTGCGGCCGCCCCTCGGCCCCCTCCCCCCCGCCCCCTCCCCCCGTCCACCCGCCCGGTCCGGCTCCTCCCCCCGGGGGGAGTCCCCGGGGAGTAGCCTGCAGTTCGTGCGAATCCTCGTCGATGCAGACGGCTGCCCCGTCAAGCCCGAGATCTTCCGAGTCGCGATACGGTGTCAGGTGCCCGTCCGCCTCGTCGCGAACGGGTGGGTGGACGCCCCGAAGGACCCCCTCTTCGAGCAGGTGGTCGTGCCGCACGGAGCCGACGTCGCTGACGACTGGATCGCGGAAAACACGCTCCCCGCCGACATCGTCGTGACCGCCGACATCCCCCTCGCGGCGCGCTGCGTCGGAAAGGCGGCGGCGGTCCTCCATCCGAACGGCCGCCCCTTCACCGACGACGACGTAGGGTCGGCGTTGGCGCTGCGCGATCTCCTGAAGAACCTGCGCGAGTCCGGGGAGCACACCGGCGGCCCGGCGCCGTTTCGGGATCGCGATCGGTCGGCCTTCCTTCAGGCGCTCGACGCGGCCATCGTCAAAGGGAGGCGTCGACGTTGAGGGCCGGCCGCTACCTCACCGATCCCACCCCGTGCAACTCGTACTTCTCCACGCCCTGCCGCTCGACGCGTCGATGTGGGCGCGGCAGGCCGACTTCCTTCCTGGGGCCACGCTCGCACCGACGCTCTACGGGCTCGGCGAGTCGATGGAGGCGTGGGCACGCGCCGTGCTCGATCTCGCCGACGACGGACCGTTGATCGTCGTCGGCTGCTCGATCGGCGGCTCGTGTGCGCTCGAGGTCGCGGCTCTCGCGCCCGATCGGGTGCGGGCGGTCGTTCTCGTGGGCGCCAAGGCCTCGCATCGCCCCGAGCCGGCGTTTCGGGACGAAGCCATCTCGGTCCTCCGACGCGGCGGGATGGCGGCGGCATGGCCGACGTACTGGGAGCCCTTGTTCGGCCCATCGACCCCTCCGGCGGTCGTCGAACGCGCCCGCGCCACGGCCGACCGGCAGCCCGTCGATGACGTCATTCGGGGCGTGAGGGTGTTCCACGGTCGGCGCGACATGACCGACTTCGCGTCGCGCTGGACGGGTCGATTGGTCGTCGTCAGCGGGGCCCGGGACACCGCGCCCCGACCCGCGGCGGCCCTCGCCGCGAGCGCGCCCAACGGGGCATTCCACGGCGTCCCCGACTGCGGCCACTACGTCCCGCTCGAACGCCCCGACGAGTTCGAACAGATCCTCGGGCGCGTGATCCGCGACGAGCGATGATTCTGCGGCGAATCGCGACCTATCGCCGGAGTTTCACGGTGGCGGCAAACGTCACCGACCAATCGGCCTTCTCGCCGGCCAATTCGAAGAGCGTCACGAGGCTCGGCTTGACGAGTTCCTTCGGGTCCCGGTCGAGCGGCTTGCCGTTCCACACGATGTCGACGGGCTGCGAGAGATCGAGCATCTCGCTCGACAAACAAACGGTGAGCGCTGCCACGTGTTCGCTGTACACCCGGATCGTCTGGCCGGAGATCTCCGCATCGACGCCCGCCGTTGGTTTCACACCCGCCTTGCCCGCCCCCTCCTCGTCGATGGCGTCGATCCGAATCCACGATACCCACGGCCCGAGTGTGTTTCGCACGCTCTTGCTGATCCGCTTCGGATAACGCACGCGCGGCCTTTCGCCGAGCGAGCGCAGTCCGTCCGGGAGCTTCGACCAGACGGAGTACTCGTGCGCCGCCCCGGCGATCTCGACGTACCGAACGTCGGATCCCAGGCGCGCAAGCAGCGCGCACGTCGCCCGCGGCTGCACAGCGGGGCAGATCGTGTCGGCACTTCCCTGAAGGACATGGACGGGCAGCGAGACGAGGTTGTCCGCGAACGCGTTGACGTGCCACGTCATGGCGGACATGGGCGCGATGCCGCTGAAGCGGTCGCTGCGGAACACGCCGAGGTACCAGGCCCAGAAGCCCGTCTGCGAGAGTCCGGTAACGACGATGCGGTCGGGGTCGACGGCGAACCTCGTGAACAGATCGCGGAAGAACGTATCGAAGACCTGCGCAACCTCGTCCTCGGGGAGCGCGCCGCGGGCCCCGTCGACGCCGATCTGCTCGATGATCTCGGTTCGCGCGACGAGCCAGTCTGCGTGGCCCGACTCGTCGGCAAATCGGCGCCACATGCCGAGAAATCCCGCCTTCTCCTCGTCGGGCGCGCCCTTGCCCGTTCCATGGCCCGGATCGAGGAGAAGCCCGACCGGCTTCGCGGGGTCGTAGCCCTTTGGAACATCCACGGCGTAGCGATAGACGTCGCCCTTGTGCTCGAACGACCAGCCGACCGTGACCGAGCCGACGACCGTCAGGGTCTCGACCTTCCCGGCCACCTTGCGCGCCTTCGGAGCCCCCGGCGGGAGGAGCGGGCCTTTGCGAACCGCGGCGACGACATCTGCGAACGGTGCATCGCCCGCGACGGCGGGCGCGGTCGCCGCAAGGGTGTGACGCGCGGCGGCGTCGGGCTCGGCGAGGATCCTCGTCAGCAATTCACGCAGCGCGTGTTCACGCGCGCCGGATGGGCCGCCAGCACGAACGGGGGAGCCGACCAGCGCCGCCAGCATCAGTGCAACGGAGAGGACGCCTCGACGGTACATCGGGTCACTTCTCCGGAGCGAGCACGAGATCGTCGAACCACGCCGTCCCCGCGCCCGCGACGCAGAGGGACACCGTCAACCGCTTCGTGCCGGCAGGCGCTGCGAGCAACAGCGTCCCGGCCGCGAACTTGCCGGTCCCCGCGGAGACCGCCGCGCGCTCCGTGGCGGTGCAGATGTCGGCGGCATCGAACGTCTGGAGCACGACGGTCGCACGCACCGCGTCGGAGAGGCGCGCCTGGAACGTGAGACGCACCTTGCCCGGATCGGAGTCGCAGAAAACGTCGGCCCACAAACCCTCTTCGGGCGCGAGGCGCGGGCTCGCACGATCGATTCTGAGCGAGGCCTTCCCTCCGACGCGGGCCGACGGGTCGGCCTTCGCGTCGGTGACACCGGAGCCGAACGGGAGCGGCTGCCAGCCGTCGAGACCCGACTCGAAGCCACCGTTGGCGAGCGCGAGCGGCGCGTTCGAAGCGCCGGCCGCCACGGACAATTCGAGATCGTCGAGCCAGAACGTGCCTTCGGTCGTGACTTTCACGTTGACACCGACGCCGGTGGCTCCCTTGGGGACGGCGAACCGCTCGTCGGCCTTCGCCCACTTCTTGTTGGCAGCCTCGGAGACCAGCGACATGTCGCCCTTCCCGATCGTTTCGCCCTTCCCGTCGAAGTAATAAACGCTGACATCGGCCCGCGCACCCTTGTCCACCTTGAACCAGCAGGTCGCGTGGACCTCTCGCGCGCCCACCGGGACGGGGGCCGACTGTTTGATCCAGTCCGGGCCCCCGGGCCCCGACCGCGCGATGCGCAGGCTTTGCTTTCCACCCTGCTTCACCTTCGTGTCGTTCTCGACGGTCAGCGATCCGGACCGGTCGACAATGCGCCACTCGCCGATACCGCTCTCGAAATCTCCGTTCCTGAGGAGTTTGCGTTCGGGGGGCGCCGCGTGCGCCGAGACCACGGCCCCGACAAGACCGGCGGCGGCAAGCCATCGCGCGAGGCGCATCGACTCCTCCCGGACGGGTGGCATTCGCCGTCCCGGAAGGAGGGTGTAGCACGAGTCGTCCGTCCGCAACAGGCACATCACTTCATGCCGTCGCGCTGCGCGCCGGTGCCGAGCGAAGTGCTGCACTTGTGCTACACTTTGCGCATGACCACCAAGAGCCCCCGCATTCACGCCGTGCTCGAACCGCGACTGTTCGCCGTCGTACAGGGTCTCGCACGTGAACACGGTTCTTCGCTCTCGAAAGAGGCGCATGACCTGATTCGAGAGGCCGTCGAACTCCACGAGGATCGCGCGCTCGACGACTTCGCCAACGCACGCCGCGAAACCTGGAACTCGAAGGCCTCGCTGACACCAGCCCAGGTTCGCGCCCAGTTGAAGCGTCGATAGGCTGCACCGCACCGTGGCGCCCGACGGGATGTACGCGATTCGACTCCACGCCGACTTCCCCGATGACATTCGTCGACTCCCCGGAAACGTTCGCGAGCGAATCCTGACCGCGGTGGAGAAGCGACTCGGGCAAGCGCCCGATCAGTACGGACAGCGACTTCGCCAGTCACTCCACGGCTACTGGAAGCTCCGGGTCGGCGACTACCGCGTGGTCTACGAGATCATCGGACGGGAAGTCCGCGTGTACGGCGTCCTCAACCGGCGAGACGTATACACCGCCATCACCCGACGCACGTCGCGAGGTGGGTAGGACGGGAAGAGGCTCCTCGGAAGCCCCTCGGCCGCGATCAGCGCGGCGGCTTCACATCCAGCGGCGGTGAGACGGGACCGAGGATTTCGGCGGCGTACTCGGCCATCCGCTTTCGGGTCGCGTCCTCGGAATTAGCACCGTCGCGAAGGCGCTCGATGGCGCCCCGGACGGCGTCTCGGACCGCGGGATCTGACACATGCGTCTTGGCCGTCGCAAGCGCGAAGGGCACGAGTTCCGCTTCGAACGGTCCGCAGGCCAGATCGACGAAGGCCGCGCGTTCGAGCATCGCGACCAGCCGGGTCGCGAGCGCTGCGGGATCCTGCGCGAGCAGGTGTGCCCGAATCCCCGAGACGACGTCCGTGCGAAGCTTTGTCGCCGGCGCGTCGAGCGCATCGGACGGCAGGGCCTCGAGCCGCTTCACGCTGAACTCGTCGCCCACGTCGGCGAGTCGGCTCACCGCCGCGGACCAACCGACGTGCGCCGGCTGCGCGGCGATCGTATGGAGCCAGAGCCAGCGTTCATTCCCAGGTACGTAGGAGACGGCGAGGACCGCCGCCGCGCGCACGTCGGGGGGCTCGTTCTCGTCCTCCACCAGCGCGTCGAGCGCGCTGGCCGGAATGTCGTCGGGTGCGAGGCGGATGCAGGCGAGCGCGGTCGCCCGACGGATCTCGGGTCGGGCGTGCCGCAGCAGCGAGAACACGCGGGCCGTCCAGACCGGCGTCCGAAGCGTCGTCAACTTCCAGGCGTCGAGCGCGCGCTCCACCTGATGGACGTAGACATCGTCCGGCGCGGGCGAGCGGGTGCGATCGGTCCCGTAGTCGAAGACCGTCGTCGGCGGGGTCAAGGCCTTCAACACGACCTCGGGCTCGAGCGGAGGCAGGAAGGCGCCCGATGGTTCCGCGACGAGCGGGGGCTGTCGCTCGCGCAACTTCTTCACGACGCCGACGGCCCCCCACTTGACGGCCTCGGGGTGACGATCGAACCAGTCGAGCACGACGGCCGGGCGCGTCTCGGAGAGGAGCGTCGTCGCCGCACCCCCAATCGAGTGGCTATCGGCCGTTTCGAGGCGCCAGACCGCGACGCGAATCCACGGCGGCGCATCGAGGCGCACGAGTTCGTCGAGCGCGACGCTCTCGCGCGTCGTCAGCGCCACCCATTCGAGCAAGGCAACCTCGTTGGCGCCGCCGAGGAACTTCACCCAATCCTTGAGCGGCGCGGCGTCGCTCCGGTAGCGGAGCCACTTCGCCTCGAACGCGAGCGCGTCCCACGCCTTGCGCGCCGTCGCGTCGTCGGGCGGCGCGGCGCCCGCGCGAGGGCTCGCACCGACCAAGCCCACGACGACCGCGATCGCGGCGAGCGCCTTCACGGACCGACCTCGACGCCGAGTTCGGTGACCTGCGTCAGCCGGGTGATGCGCGCCGTCGCGCCCTTTACGACCACCCGCGCGCGGACGCGTACCCGCCCGTCGGCGACGATCTCGATGTCGTGCGTCCCATTCGCAAGGTGCGTGAACGGGAACGACGCTTCGAGGACGCGGGCTCGTCCCGGCGCCTTCGCGTGGACGACGCGACCGTCATCGGAGAACGTGCGCTCGATCACGTGACCCGCGGGCCCGGGTCGCGCCACGACGACCGACGCCCCGCCGTCGATCCGCGCCACGAGCGTTCCGCGGGCGATCAGCGCATCCAATTCTTCGGCGGCGATGCGGTTCCCGCCGCGAAGCCCCTCGAAGCCGGCCGCACCCTCGACGCGGGCCCCGACGGCCGACGCGCGCAATTCGAAGGCGACTCGGTCGCCCTCCCCCGTTGCGATCGCCGTGACTTGCGCCACGAGCCGCGACGGCTGGTCGTCCTCGTGAATCGAGATCGTCGCCCGATCGAGTTCGCGCGGAGCCGGAGCAGGCGGCAGTGCCGTCGGCGCACGAACGGGAGCGCAACTTCCGTCGATCGAGCAGACGAGCGGTCTCGACGTCGGGTCGTGAGGACTCTCCGACTCGGACGGTGATCCGGCATCCGACGGTCCCGGCCCGAAGCCGATTCCGATCGCGACCAGCGCAACCGCCGCGGCCGCGATCGAGAACGGCAGCCAGTGGCGGGCGGATTCACGGACACCGGCGGCGGCCGGGTCGACCGAACCGAACAGCGGCAGCACGCCCGCCCACGCACGTCGATCGCCATCCAACGTCGCGCGCACGGCGGCGACACCGCGACGGACCCGCGTGCGCGCGGTCTCGACGGGGATGCCGAGCCGCGCCGCAATTCGTCGGGGGGGAAGTCCGTCGAAGTAGCGCAGAACGACCGCGTCGCGCAGTCGATCGGGCAGGGCGTTGACTGCGAGGACGGCCCGTCGATGGAGCGCCTCGCGTTCGACCGTGTCCGGCGACGTCGGTGCCGCCGCGACGTCCGGGCGCGCGGCGATGCGCTCACGGCGGACCCTGCGTCCGTCGGCACGCCGTCGCTGCCGCACGACGTTGCGCACGATCGTCGCGATCCAGGGCCGTGGGACGCCCGGAAGGCGCGGCGCGTGCTCGAGCGCCGCGAGCCATGTCTGCTGGACCACGTCGTCCGATTCAGGACCGTGGCCGACGAGCGCACGGGCCAGCCGTCGAACGAAGCCTTCGTGCGCGAGCAACGCATCGACGTCGATCGGAGGGCGCGTGTCCATCACCCCCATAATGCCGCCGATTGCGGATTCGGTTCACGGGCGTGTCACGTCGACGATCCACGCCCCCCTCCCCCCCGGTACGGTCGCGCGCGCGCGGCCATACGATCCTCGTACGCGGTTCCTTCGGAGGCCCCCCCCATGCGCCAGATCGTCGTCCCCTTTCTCGCGGCCCTCGTCGGAGGCGGTGTCGGCGCGTTCGCAGCCGCACATTGGATGCCCGGCGCCCGGAGCGCATCGAGCGGTCCGACCGCCGATTCGGGGTCGGCGAGCGACGACGTCCGCGACCAACTGCGCGAGCTGAAGGCGCTGCTCGAACGCCCTCGGGAGCTCGCCGCGCCGCCCGTCGTGTGGAGCGGCCCCAAATCGGGTGCGGGACCCGCGTCCGGCGCACCCGGCTCGGCGGGCACCGAGGTCGGGACCGCGGCATCTCCCTCGCTGGCGGCCACGATCCAGGAGGCAGTGGCCGCGGGGATCGCGCAGGCGCGCGCCAAGGATCCCAAGGCGTTCGGCACGCCCGCTCCCGAGCCCGCCAAGCGCGCGACGCTCGCGGAAATCGCCCGCGACCTCCAGTTGTCGTCGTCCCAGGAAGACGAGATCCGTCGCGCCTACTCCGACTCGACCGAGAAGTTCTTGAAGCTCATCGCCGAACCCGAATCGACGCCCGACGCGATTCGACGCGAACTCGAGGACGCGAAGAACGACTCGGGCAAGCGCTCGATGCTGATGATCAAGTACATGCCGAAGATGATCACGAAGCTGGGCGAGGTCATGAGCGTGCAGACGGAGCGTGACCAGCGCATCCACAAGGCGTTGGGGGCCGAGAACGTCCCGAAGTTCGAGAAGTACAAGGTGGCCGAGGAAGACCCGTTCGGCCTCGACGGACCGAGCATCGACATCTCCGCCGGCATCACCGACAAGTAAGCGAGCGACCCTCGGACCGAGGTCCCGTGCGCCGATCGACGTTCGCTCTCCCCGTCGCCTCGCTCGTCCGACCGCTCGCGATGCTCGCGATGCTGGCGATCCTCTCGGGCACGCGCACGGCAGCGCCCGACGAATCCGCGGCACCTCCCCCGCTGATCTCGGCCGATGCATCGCCCGAGGAGCGCGAGGCCGCCGTAGGCGCCGCCACCAGCGTCGTGCGCATCTGCCTCTGTGCGGCCGGCGTGCCGCCGTCGGACAGCGCCGGCGACGTCTTCGGCGTCCAACTGTCCGTCGAGGGCGTCGTGCTGACCACGCACGCGTTCCTCGTCGGCGCCGCCAACGACCGGGAGCGGCGCGAGATCTGGGTCAAACGAGGCGATTTCGCGTGGGAACGCGCCGTCGCGGTCGCGCGCACGCCCTGGGGCGATCTCGGCGTCGTGCGCGCGCTGCGCGCCCGCCCGGCGGGCCGTTCGATCGAACTCTCGGACTCGAATCGACTGGACCGCGCGCTCCTCGTCCGGTCGGCCCCCGACGGGCGCGCGCTCGTCGACGTCGTACGACGCGTCTCGACGTCGTGGACCGATCCCGCGCTCGGCGGAGATCGCGTCGTCACGAATCGGTCCGCACTCGGGCCGTCCCCCGGCGCGAAGGCGCTGTCGTATCGCACCGAGTGGGAGGCGGCCCGCGGATCCGACGCCATCGGTGCGCCGCTCGTCGACAAGAACGGCGCGCTCGTCGGCCTCGTCGTCGAGGCGTCGGGGGGCGCGTCGGTGGCGCTGGTTTCGACGCCCGCGGAGTATCTGAAAGCGTTCGTTCGCGCGGTCGAGATGCAGGGGGCGTTTCGTCCACCCGATTTCGGGATTCGGTTCGCCCCCACGCCGAAGGAACTCGCGGCCGACGTGATCCCGAAAGACCTGACCGACGTGCGCGCAGCGGGCAAGTTCCGAGGCGGCGCGTTGGTTGCCGACGTTTCGGCAACGGGGCCCGCGTCCGAGATTCTCTGGCCAGGTGACGTCGTGCTCGAGATCGGCGGACGCCCCGTGTCGTCCACCGTGCCGGAGTCGTTCCTGCCGGCGTTCGCATCGATCACGGCCGACGAGAAGACGGCCGTCGCCGTCTGGCGCGGCGGCAAGAAGCAAGTTCTCTGGGTGACGCCGCGAGCGACCGAATCGGCCGCTCGGTAACTCGACGGTCCGCCGTCGATCTCAGCCGTTGGTCGGCTTGCCGTCGTGACCCGAGAAGTCCAAGAGCCTATTCCAGTAGAGCCCGTCGTGAGCCCGACAGGGCCGAAGCGAGACCGGCAGGCGCAGGCCAAGGCCCCGCGACGCGGGTGCCTCACCCGTTGAGCGGGCTTTGGCCGAGCAGGCCGGTCGCAGCGA
>JANNRO010000662.1:0-4483 GCA_031401505.1 Planctomycetia bacterium | reverse complement strand
GGGCGATCCCGCGAATCTGGCGCAGTTCGTCATCGACGTGGCGAAGCGGATTCCCGCGAAGCGCGTGGCGCTCGTCCTCGGCGACCACGGGATGGCGTGGCCCGGCATCTGCTCGGACGACTCGAACGAAGACGACTTCCTCACGCTCGACGAACTGAAGGGTGCGCTCGCGGCCGTGACGAAGGCGATCGACCGTCCGATCGATCTCCTGGGCTTCGACGCCTGCCTGATGGCGAACCTCGAAGTCGCCGACGCGCTCGCGCCCTACGCCCGCGTGCTCGTCGCCAGCGAGGAGTTGGAGCCCGGCAGCGGCTGGGACTACACGCCCGTCCTCGAGGCGCTCGAGAAGGCGCCCACGACTTCTGCGCTCGATCTCGGACGATGGATCGCCGACCATTATCAAGCCTCGTTCCGGCAGGCCGAGACCGGTGAAGACAGCGACGTCGGCGTCACGATCACGCTCTCGGTCATCGACCTCTCGAAGATCGACGACGTCGTCAAGGCGGCGCACGCGCTCGGCGTGGCATGCCGCAAGCGCATCGTGGCCGGCGGCCGCGACGGCTACATCGGGCTTGCGCGCGCACGCGCGCGGGCCGAGGAGTACGGTCGCAACGGCGCCCCGGGCTCGAAGGGCATGGGCCTCCACGATCTCGTCGATCTCGCCTACCACGGCGCCCGCGAGTCGAAGGACGACGCCGTCGCCGCCGCGGCCGGGGCCGTAGAGGCGGCCGTTGCCGCGGCCGTCCCACACGCCGTGCGCGGCAAGGCCCGTTCGGATTCGAACGGGCTGTCGATTTACCTGCCGGTCGATGGCGCCTCGACCTACGCGACGTACGCCGCCGTTCCCTTTGCGAAGGGTCCGTGGGGTGCATTCGTCAGCGCGTTCGGCACCGCCGCCGACGCCGACACCGAGAAGCCCACCCTCGAAGTGCCCAAACCCGACGATCTGGTCCTCGAGCCCGGGAGCACGATCACCGTGACCGGCAAGATCGAATCCATGGACGACCTCGACGAGGCGCACTTCGTGCTGGGCGCCAGACTCGAGAAGGGAATGGTCGCGATCGGACTCCTCCCCGAGGACCCCGCCGACGACGGTGCGCTGTCGCGTGTCTTCGACGGCTCCTGGTTCGCGCTCGAGGTGGGCGACCACAAGGTGCTCGCGGCCGTCACCGGCATGGAAGACGCCGACGACGAGGGCACGTCGTTCCTGGCCGAAGTGCCCGCGCAGGTGCGCGAGAAGGGCCACGAGGAAACCGTGGACGTCACGCTCACCTTCCTCGTGACGGTGAAGGACGACGTGCTCACCGGCGAGTTCGTGCAGGCGGTGGCATTCGAAGAGGAAGGCCCCCGCGAGATCCCGATCGACGTCGGCGACGCGATCATCCCGGTCTACGTGCTGATCGACGAGGACGGAACGCTCGATCCCGTGCCCTCGACCGATGCCGCGGACGTGCTGACGATCACGAAGACCTCCGACATCCGCATCAGCTCGGTCCGCGTGCCCGCGGGCGACTGGATCGTCGGCTTCCTCGCCACCGACCTCGCCGAGAACTCCTCGTTCAGCGGCGTGCCGATCACGATCAAGTAGCCGAGTAGCGCCGGTCCGGAGACGTCGGACGGTCGGTACGTCGGCGGGGAGCGGCGGGGGGAGTGGAGTCGCGCGGGCGGTCTGGTCGATAGGACCGATTCGGAAGGTCTGTCCCTCCGACGTCGGTCGCCCGTAAGAGGTCCGACGGGCCCCTCGCCTCGCGGCGGGAGTTCGATGTCATGGGATCCGGGGGAACGACGAAGCTGATGCTCGCGGCATGGGGCGTCGCCCTCGTCGCGGGTTTCGGGATCGTCTCGCAATACGAGTTCACGCCGGGCGCGGCCGCCAGCGTCCCCGCGCAATGGCCGAGCCGGACGCGCGTCTCGCCCGCTGCCCCGGGGCGCTCGACCCTCCTCCTCTTCGCGCATCCGAAGTGTCCGTGCACGGAGGCGACGCTCAAGCACCTGGCGCTGGCGATGGAACGCCACGGGGGAACGGTCGATGCGCGCGTCCTCTTCGTCCGTCCGCCGGGTGTCGAAGCCCGATGGGAGCGCACGGAACTCTGGGAGCAGGCATCGCGCATCGCGGGCGTGACGCCGCTGGTCGACGACGAGGCGGAAGAAGCCACACGATTCGGAGTCAAGACGTCCGGGCAGGTCGTCCTCTTCGCCCCTGACGGCCGCCTCCTTTTCAGCGGCGGCATCACTGCGTCGCGCGGCCACGAAGGCGCGAACGCCGCGCTCGACGCGCTCGAGGCCGAGCTCGCATCCCGCGCCGGAACGCTCGTGCGCACGCCCGTTTTCGGTTGCTCGCTCCTCGCCGACCCCTGTCCCGAAGGGACCGCCCCATGCCCCCGATGACGATTCCCGCGAGCTCGGCGCCGGCGCTGGCCCAGCGAGCCGACCGGCTGTTCACCGAGCATTGCCGCACGATTCACGCACGGACCGATCGCCTCTTCGCGGGCCTCCTGACGGCCCAGTGGGTCGCGGGCATCGCCGCGGCGCTCTGGATCACGCCGCGGACGTGGTCGGGTGCGCAGAGCGCCGTCCATCTCCACGTGCTGACCGCGGTGCTGCTCGGCGGCGTGATCGCGGCGCTGCCCGTGTTTCTCGCGTTGCGCCGGCCGGGCGAGGTCGTCACGCGCCACGCCATCGGCATCGGGCAGATGCTCGCCTCCGCGCTGCTGATCCATCTGACGGGCGGCCGGCTCGAGACCCATTTCCACGTGTTCGGCTCGCTGGCGGTCCTGGCGTTCTATCGTGACTGGCGCGTCCTCGTGTCGGCGACCATCGTCGTGGCGCTCGACCACATCGTGCGCGGGTTCTTCCTCCCGGTCTCGGTCTACGGCGTCTCGGCCATCGAGCCGTGGCGCTGGCTCGAGCACGCCTCGTGGGTGATCTTCGAGGACGTGTTCCTCGTCCAGTCCTGCGTGCGCAACGTCTCGGAAATGCACGCGATGGCCTCGCGGCGGGCCGAGCTCGAGCTGTCCAACGAGATCGTCGAGGCCAAGGTCGTCGAGCGGACCGCCGAGGCGCGCGCGAGCGAGGAGCGCTACCTAAGGGCGAAGGAGTCGGCCGAGTCGGCCAATCGCGCCAAGAGCGAATTCCTCGCGAACATGAGCCACGAGATCCGCACCCCGATGAACGGCATCATCGGCATGACGGAGCTCGCACTGACGACCGAGCTCTCCGTCGAGCAGCGCGAGTACCTCGACACCGTCCGCGTGTCCGCCGACTCGCTCCTCGCGTTGTTGAACGACATCCTCGACTTCTCCAAGATCGAGGCCCGCAAGCTCGAAATCGACCTCGTCGACTTCGACATGCACCAGTTGGTCGACGACACGATGCGCACGCTCGCGCCGCGCGCCCACCAGAAGGGCGTCGAACTCGCCTACCACATCGACCCGAACGTGCCCGCGCTACTCGGCGGCGACCCGGCGCGGCTGCGCCAGATCGTGACGAATCTCGTCGGCAACGCGATCAAGTTCACCGAGCAGGGCGAAGTCGTCGTCCGCATCGAGGCGCCGACGAGCGACCCAAGCAACGCGAGCGTGCACATCTCGATCGCGGACACCGGCATCGGCATGACACCCGCGGTCCAGGCGCGCCTCTTCCAGCCCTTCATGCAGGCCGACACGTCCACCACGCGGCGGTTCGGCGGGACGGGGCTCGGGCTCGCGATCACGTCGCAGCTCGTGGCCCTCCTGCGCGGCACGATCTCGGTCGAGAGCGTCGAGGGCAAGGGCACCACGTTCGACTTGACGCTCCCCTTCGAGGTGAGGCGCGGCGAGGCCGAGGTGATCGTCCGTCGCGAACTCTCCGACCTCCGTGGCATGCCCGCGCTCGTCGTGGACGACAATGCGACGAACCGCCGGATCCTCGAGGACCTCCTCGCCCACTGGGGCATGCGCCCGACCGTCGTCGACGGCGGCGAGTCGGCGCTGGCGGCGATGCTCGTCGCCTGCGATCGCGGGCAGCCGTTCCCGCTCGCGCTGCTCGACTACCAGATGCCCGACATGGACGGATTCACCCTCGCCGAGCGGATCAAATCGCACCCGAGATTGAAGACCACGCTGATCATGATGCTCTCGTCGGTCGGACACTCGGGGGACTCGACGCGCTGCCGCCAGCTGGGCGTCGAGGCGCATCTGACCAAGCCCGTGCGCCAGTCGGTCCTGCTCGACGCCGTCCTCGACGTGCTCGGAGGCGAGAAGTCGACGGCGGCGCCCGCGATCGAGATGCCCGCGAGCACCGCGACCCGGGTCTCGTTCTCGATCCTCCTCGCGGAGGACAGCCCGGTGAACCGGCTGCTGATGATCCGACTTCTCGAGAAGCGCGGCCACAAGGTGCGCGTCGCAGTGGACGGACGCGAGGCCGTGACCGCCGTCGCGAACGAGGTCTTCGACGTCGTGCTGATGGACGTCCAGATGCCCGAGATGGACGGGCTCGAGGCCAC
>JANNRO010000661.1:0-9467 GCA_031401505.1 Planctomycetia bacterium | reverse complement strand
CGACGCTCGCCGATTACCGCGACAAGCTGCCCGCTGCCGAACGGGCACCCCTCGAACGCGCCTGCGCAAACGCGGCGGGCCACCCCGACGCCCCCCCCGGGACGTTGCCCGTCCCGAACGCCCCGACGACCACGACCTTCGCCCCGGAATCGACCGCCCGGGCGATCGACGCGGCCGGTGCACCTGGCCAGCACGGCAGGTAGGCGACCGCCGTGTCGAAGCCGGGTACGCGTCGAAACCGCTCGGCCCCCGGGCGACGGATGAGCGCCGGGTGGAGGTCGACGTCGAGGCCGACGCGACCCAGAGGCGGGTAGTTCGGGCTCTCGAAGGCGTCGTACCGCTCCGCCGACACCTTGCTCGCCCGATTCCCGCGCAGGAGCTGGCGTCCGAAGAAGATCGTCACCTCGGGCACGTCCCGCGTCGCGAGATCGACCGCCGAGACGAGGTTCAAGCGCCCGTCGGACGGAATCGACTGGAGAGGTCGCTGGCTCCCGGTGAGCACGACGGGCTTGGCGAGCCCGCGCAACGCGAACGAAAGCGCCGACGCGGTGTACGCCATCGTGTCGGTCCCGTGAATCAGGACGAACCCGTCGTACTCCCCCATCCGCGCCTCGAGACACGCGGCGATCGTGTCCCAGTCGGCCGGGACCATGTCGGTCGAATCCTTGTTCATCAGGATCTCGACGTCCATCTCGGCGACACGCGCGAGTTCCGGCACGTCCTGGAGAATCTGCGAGAGAAAGGGGCCGGGCTGGAGCACGCCACTGACGGGCCGCATGCCGAGCGTCCCGCCCGTGTGGATCAGATGGATGCGCTTCTTCACCACAGCCATCGCGTGCTCCGTAGCGGAGCGCGCGATGGTATCTGCAGACGGCGCTTGCAGGGCGTCGCCCGTCAGGAAACGATCGGGGGCGCGTGAACCTCTGCTACGTACTAGACTCCTGGCCTCGCCTCTCGGAGACGTTCATTCGTCGCGAGATCGCGATCGCCGCACGGGACCACGACGTCCGCGTCGTGGCCCTCGAGCGAACCACCGAAGCCGTCGATGACGCGGAGACGAGCGCGCTCGAACCGCTCGTCACGATTCTCGGCGACGGACCGGGGCGGGCGGCCGGGTCCGCGATCGTCCATCCGTTGCGCTTTGCGCGCGCAGCCGCGGCCGCACGCCGGGCACGCGTCGAAGGTACACAGCGTCGCTTCCCCGCCCTGCTCCGCATGGCCGACGCGCTGCGCCGTCGGCGCGTCGATCGCATCCACGCGCACTTCGCGCGCTGGTCCACCGCGGCGGCCGAGGTGCTGTCCGCGTACACGGGGGCACCGTTCGGCTTCACCGCGCACGCGTACGATCTCTTCGACGATCCGGTGCGTTTCGCCGAGAAGGCGCACGGCGCGTCCTGGATCGTGACGTGCAGCGAGTACGGGGGCGCCGACGCCCGCCGACTCGCGGGGGCCGACGCGCCCAAGGTCGTGACGATCCGCCACGGGCTCGACCTGGCGGCGTGGACGCCCTCGAAGGAGCCGCGCGTCCCCGGACCGCTGCGAATCCTGGCCGTCGGCCGCCTGTTGCCGATCAAGGGCTTCGACGTGCTCCTCGCCTCCGTGCGACTGCTCGCTCAGCGCGGGATCGTCGCCGAACTGCGCCTCTTGGGCGGCGGCGACGCGGCCGCGTCGCTCGCGATGCTGGTCAAGGCGCGCGAATTGACCGACGTCGTCCACCTCGAGGGACCGCGACCGTCGGCGGACGTCCGCGCCGCGATGCGCGACTGGGCGGACGTGCTCGCCGTCCCCTCACGCCGCGATCGACTGCCCAACACGATCGCCGAGGCGTTCGCGTGCGGGCGCCCGGTCGTCGCCACGACGGTCGGCGGCATCCGTGAGTTCGTCGAACACGACGTGACCGGACTCCTCGTCGCGCCCGACGACGCCGTCGCGCTGGCCGACGCACTCGCGCGCTTCGCGGGCGACGAGACATTGCGCCGACGCCTGGGCGCCGCCGGTCGCGCGAAGGTGGAGGCGATCTTCGATGGCGAGCGGAACGTGAAGGCGCTCCTCGAGTGGATCGAAACGGCCGGCGGGACCCGCGTCCGATGATCGCAGCAGATCCCGTGTTGGTCGTCGTGCCGACGCGCGACCGCCCGGCCCTGCTCGCCCAGGCGCTGGCATCGGTGCTCGCCCAGACCGATCGCGACTTCGTCGTCGTCGTCGCGGACGACGGAACGGGAGCCGCCGTCGACGACTCGCCATCGATGCCCCGCGACGCGCGCATATCCGTCGTGCGGGCGAAGGCCGGCACCGCGGGCGGTGCCCGCAACGCGGGGCGCATCCACGGCGAGGAGCGCGTACTCGGTCGCGGGGCGACGCTCATCGCATTCCTCGACGACGACGACCTCTGGTTGCCCGACCACCTCGCGCGCTCGCGGGCGGCCCTCGCCGAGGCCCCCGACGCCCTCTTCGTCCATGGCGCGGCGATCACGCGACGGTCGAACGGCGAGGCCCCCTATCAGGCACGCGACGACGGACCGTTCGACGGGAACGTGTTCGCGGGCCTCCTGCGTCGCAATTTCGTCGCGACGTCGTCGGTCGTGGTGCGCGGCGACGCCATCCGCACGGTCGGCGGTTTTCGAGCCGACGTCTCGCACGGGGAAGACCACGCGCTCTGGCTCGAATTGGCTCATCGCGGCCCCGTGGCCTTCGTGCCCGAGCCGACCGTCGTCCATCGCGACCACGACGGCAACATCAGCCATCGGCTGGTCGAGAAGGCCCTCGCGCAGGCCGAAGCGTTTTCGATCTGGTGGCCACGACGATCGAGACTCGCCGTCGTCGAGCAGCGCCTCCTGCGCCGGGAACTGGCGCGCCGCCACCGCCGGTACGTGAAGCGCCTTCTCGACGACGGCACGATGCCACGTCGTGAGATCCGCGCGATCGCGCGGCACCGATTCCTCGACGTGCCCCACCTCTCGACGCTTCGGGCCGTCGCTGAGTCGCTCTGGCCGTTCTGAGCGTGCTGACCCGGAGCGTCTGACCCGGAGTGTCTGACCCGGAGTGGGCGAGCGTCGGACGCGGGTCCCGTCCGTCAATCGACCGCTGCCCTCGTCGCCGCGACCAACGCTTCGCGTCCCGAAATCGAGAGCGAGACGAGTTGGGCCGTGCGATCGCCCGCCAGCCGCGTCGTGACCATTTTCAGGAGTCCGCGGTCGAGCGCGTCGTGGAGCAGAGCCTCGACGGCCACGCGCTTACGACCGGCCAGCGCGCCATAGGTCGCGCCGCGGGACAACGGTCCCTTGATCGATTCGGCCTTCGAGCCGACGAGGTGGTCGGCGAGCTTCTTGAAGCCGAAGCGCCCGTCGTGCGCCCCGACGGCGCGAAGCACCGTCGTCAGGATCTTCGCTTCGACGGGCGACGCGGGCCCCTTCGCGCGGCGCTTCTCGGTTGCCCGGCAGGCGTCGCACCGACCGCACGGCTGCGCACGCTCGTCTCCGAAGACCTCGAGCAGGTAGTTGGCCCGGCATCCGCCGCCCTGCGCGTAGCCCACGATCTGATCGAGTTTCTTCTCTTCCCGGGCCCGCTTCTCGGCGAGGGCCGCAAAGTCGACCGCGTCGAGAACGGCCTCGTCCATCGACTCGGCGCGCACCTCCATCGCGCGGCCCCGAAACGGGGGCACATAGGCGATGCGGCCCAACTCGACGAGTCGCTGGAGCCCCCTACGGAGGGTGTCTTCGGAACGCCCGAGCAAATCGGCCATCTCTTCCAAGTCGACCGAGCGCTCCCGTCCCTCGCCCAACTGCTTCGACAGGAAGACCAGCAGGCGCGAGAGCCCGGGGGGCACGGGCTCGGATCCGAACAGCTCGTCGATCGCCGGGAACACGCGGATCTTCGCGCGGTTCTCGCCCCGGCGACCACGGCGGACGAGCGCCGCTTTGTCGAGCGCGGTCAGTGCGGCGTTGACCGCTTGCGACGGAACTTCGATCTTGCAGCGCTTGGAGATCTCGTCGGCCGTCAATTCGAGGCGTCGCTCGCCGAGTTCCGAAATCACGCGGAACACCTCGGTCACGGCTTCGCGCGACGGATTCGCGGCGTCGAGGAACCAGCGCTGGATGTGGAGATCGCCCGCGTGGAAGAGGAGCACGCAGTCCGACGGCAGCCCGTCGCGCCCCGCACGCCCGGCTTCCTGGACGTACGCCTCGACCGTGCGCGGGATCTCGTAGTGGATGACGCGGCGGATGTCGGGCCGGTCCACCCCCATTCCGAAGGCGTTGGTCGCGACGAGTAGCGGCGCACCCCCCGTCAGGAATGCGTCTTGAGCCTCGGCGCGTTCTTCGTCGGGGAGGCCCGCGTGGTAGCGCCGGGAAGCGAGGCCCTTCGAACGGAACCAATCGTGGAGCCGCTCGACTTGTTTGCGACTCGCGCAGTAGACGAGCGACGCGCCCGAACCGCGAATGTGCCGCCAGAGGGCGTCGTCCTTCTCGTCGCGACCGCGGACCCGTTCGACGACGAAGCGGAGGTTCTCGCGCACGACGCCGCTGATGAGCCGCAGCGGGTCACGGAGCGAGAGCTGCGCGACGATGTCGTCCTGCACCTCGCGCGTCGCGGTGGCGGTCAACGCGAGGACGGGCGGGCGACCGAGCAACTCGATCGCGGGACCGAGCCGACGGTAGTCGGGCCGGAAGTCGTGACCCCACTGGCTGATGCAATGCGCTTCGTCGATCGCGACGAACGAGACCTTCATGCCCGCCATGCGCTCGCGAAATCGCTCACTCTTGAAGCGCTCGGGCGCGACATAGAGCAGCTTCACCTCTCCGGTCGAGGCCCGATCGAGCGCCCGTTCCTGATCTTCGGGCGCGACCATCGAGTTGATCTCGGCGGCGGGAATGCCGCGGCGGAGCAACCCGTCGACCTGGTCCTTCATGAGCGCGATCAGCGGCGAGACGACGAGCGTCACCCCCTCGCGCAGGAGGGCCGGAACCTGAAAGCAGAGGCTCTTGCCCGCGCCCGTCGGCATGACGCAGAGCACGTCCTTGCCCGAAAGCGCCGCCGCCACGACCTCGCCCTGCCCGGCGCGGAACTCCTTGTGGCCGAACTTCTCGTGGAGTGCCGCGAGCGCGTCGGCGGGAACCTCGGAGAAGCTCGGATTCGGGGCGATCACGGGGGGCGACCGTACCTCACCGAGCCGACAGACGGACGGCGGGACCTGCGTCCGACTCCGAACGTCTTGACGGGCCGATCACACGCGCCCGGTATCCTCCGCCGCCGTGGCGAACACACCGTCCCTCGGAGCAGGCCGCCGATTCCCGTGGCTCACGCCGGTGGACCGTATTCACGTCGGCTTCTACGCGTTCGTGCTCGTCGTCGCGCTCGCCACATTGCCGACGCTCGACCGTCCCTGGCGCCCCTTCGCGTGGTATGGCGGCGCGCTCGTTGCGACGGTGCTCGTGGCGCGGGCGCTCGCGGGGCGGACGGGGTTTCGCGCCTCGATTCCGCGGGTCGCGTTCACGTTCGCGGTGGCGCCGTTCTCGTTCCTGATGCTCTCGACCGTCGTTCCCGCGCATTCCTTCCACGGCGAGCGCCTGCTGTACGACGTCGACACGGCTCTGTTCGGGGGCCGCAACCCGAACGTGTGGCTCGACTCGATCGCGTCCCCGCCCTTGACCGAGTTGCTCCAGATCGTGTACGCGATCTACTACGCGATCCCCCTGATCATGATCGTCGCGTTCGTGGCCGAGAAGAAATCGGGGGCGTTGTCACGCGCGCTGCTTACGGTGCTGCTCTGCCTCTATCTCTCGTACGTCGGGTACTTCGTGCTTCCGGCGACGGGCCCGAACATCAATCTGCTCGGGCTCTTTCCGTCGCACTTCGCGAGCCCGATGCCCGGCGTCTGGGTGGCCGAGACATTGCGCGCTTCGACGCTCGAAGCCGAGTGGATCAAGCACGATTGCTGGCCGTCGGGGCACACCGCGCTAGCGTTCACCTGCCTCGTGATGGCGCGGCGCGAGCGGTCGCGGGCGTTCTCGATCCTGCTGCTCCCCGTTTCGCTCCTGATCTTCTCGACCATGTACCTGCGCTACCACTACGTGACCGACGTCATTTTCGGCTTCGGGTTGGCGTTCCTCTGCCTCTGGCTCGGCCCGCGGCTCCACGCGCGCTTCTACAGCAAGGGCTCACCGGAGTTCGAGGCGTAGGGTTTTTCGTTCGCCGTCGCGCAGTGCCACGTCAACGTTCGCCGTCCCGTCGCCGTAGTTCGCGACGACCGTCACCCTTCCGGGCGCGACCCGCTCGCAGACGCGACGTCCGTGAACATCGGTGAACGGGTCGAGGCGCTGCTCGCCCGGATCGTCGAGAGCTCCGCCCTGGATCTACGCTCGCTCCGTCGGAGGGTAGTCGGCGGAACCGGCGACGGCAGGGGAGCGATCCACAAGTACGGACGGGGGGGCTTTGCGGCCCGAAGATCCGGAGCGGAAGGGGGAGGGCGGCGGGAGGGGGTAGGCGCCGGCACGAAACAAGATATCCAGATCCGAGGCCGAGCGCCGCGGGCTGCCGCGCGAGGAACGAGGAGGATCGCGTGCTCCTGGCACGCAGACGACGAGTGACGAAGCCCGGCCGCCCGCGCCGCCGGCCGAAATCGGATAGCTTGTTTTGTGCCAAGCCCCAAGCGAAGGCCGCCCCCGCCTGCGCCCTACGGCGGCGTGAACAGCACCCGCGGTACCACCTCGAACCCGGCGACGACCCGCGACGCGATGGGCTCGTCCCCCGACGCCGATCGCCGACCGTCGCGGTCGACCACTTCAACCGTTCGCGCGTCCGGATCCACGAGCCAAACTTCCCCGACGCCGGCCTCGAGCAACTGAGGCGTCTTGCGGGCGCGGTCGCGGCGAGCCGACGTCGGCGACAGGACCTCGATTGCGAGCAGGGGGATACCGGCGTGGCGCCGCGCCCACGAGACCTTCTCGCGATGGACGACGACATCCGGTTGGTACACGTTGAACTCGTCGATCGGGACGTCAACGGGGGCGATGAACGCGTGACCCTCGCCGACGATCTCGCACAGCCTCCGGTAAAGCCGCCCGGCGGCCCCCTGGTGCCCGTACGTCGGCGCCGGCTCTTTGACGAGCCACCCGTTCACGAGTTGTGCGGGAAACCCCTCCGGCAGCCGATCGTAGTCGGCTCGCGTGTAGGCCCCGGTGGTCGAAGGCGTCGGCATGGATTTCATACCTATACCACGCACGACGGCCGCGTTGGTCACGGAGATTCCGCCCGTCCACCCGTCGCGCGGCTGCGGCGGCGACCCGGAATCAGCCCGAGATCGCGAAGGCCCGGCTCGCGGCGCCCGGGACCCTGATCGGCACGAAGAGGCCGGCGGGGAGGAGATGGTCCTCGCCGGTTTCGTCGATGACTCGAACCAATCCGCGCGCCTGCGCGTCCCTGTCGTCAATTCGCTGGTAGACGCGCCGGACGAGGAGCGAAGCCTCGAACCTGGCGTTGCCGACGCAGATCACGAAGTGGATGCCCAAGGGGGCCGGTCGGTGAAGTTCGCCAGGAAGGTCACTTCGAGCTGAGCATCGGGGCGTGCCGACGCGCGCCCGCCGATCCGACGGCGCGTTCGGCCCCGGACCCCCTCGGATATCTGGGAGCGTCCGTTTCACCATCCCCGGTTCCGTATCCTCGGATGCGCTTGGGGGCGGGGAGAGGCGCCCGGGGATCGCCACCGGGTGCGAAAGAACGGGGGGCGGCCGACCTCTGGCTGTTCGGCACGGCCCGCGGGCGAGCCGAACCCATCCGGAGGCCTCATGCGCACCACCCCCATCGTCGTAGGACTGCTCGGCCTGCTCACGGCGTGCGGGGGCGGAGGCGCACGACCCGACCCGCATCCGTGGTTCGAGCAATCCGCGGCGGTCGAGGAGCACCCGTGTGACGAAGCGTTCACGGTCGGACTGGCGCTTGCGAACATGAACAGCGGCAGTTGGTTGGACGTCGTCGCGGTCCAAGGTCGTCGCGCTTGCTCCGGGTCCGGCATCGCAGTTCCCGGGATGGTCCTCTTTGGAACCGGAGACGGTGGCCTGCTGGTCGCGCCGCCGGTCGACGTGCCGGGTTGGAATCCGGGGCCGGGTGGGAATGGATCCAACGCCTACGACCCCGTCGCCGCGGACTTCGACGGAGACGCGTTCCCCGATCTCGCATGTCGTACCGGCACGCACCTCTACGTGTATCGGGCGACCGGCATCGTGGAGGGGTACTCGTCCTGGGAGCAGATTTCGATTCGCCCTGGCCCGGGCGGCGGAGTCGGAAGTCTCGGGGACGGCATGGTCGGGGGCGACTTCGACGGCGACGGCGACGTCGATCTCGTGGCGATTCACACCGACGGGTCGTTGACGTCGATGCCTAACGACGGGACCGGGTCGTTCGACTCCGACCGGACCCGCGTGATCGAGACGATCACGGGCGCCGTCGATCTCGCTACGTCCGACTTGAACGACGACGGCAACCTCGATCTCGTGATTCTCGCGAGCGACGGGGTGATCGATGCCCGCGTGGCGGTGCTCTACGGCGACGGCACGGGCGACTTCGTCGGCGAGCAGGTGTATGAACTGGTCGGCGATCCGCACGACCTCGACCTCGCCGACCTCGACGGCGACGGCGACACGGACGTCGTTGCTGCCGTCAAAGCCTACGACCTGAGCGCCAACGCTCCTTCCGGGGCGTTCCGCGGCCGGCTCGTGGTGCTCGCCCGCATCGCGTCGAGCCCGTTCCCGTCCCCGCTCACGGCGGAGTACGAACTGGCGTCGACGATCGTCCTCGGCCAGAACGAGGACGCGCGAAACGTACTCGCGCGCGACTTCGACGGGGACGGCGACACCGATCTGGTCTGTGGCTCCGACCCCGGCATCTCGACGTTTCTCGTGCGTGCCCTGACGTGTGTCGAGAATCTCGGTGCGGGGACGTTCGAGTTCCTCGGAGGCCCGTCGAGCGCGGCCCGCCGATTCCGCGTGCCCGGAGACCCGCTCTCGATCGTGATCCGTGCGGGTGACTTCACCGGCGACGGTCGGCCCGACGTGGCGTGGCAGGGATCGACCTCGGCCTCCTATGCCGAGGGCGTCCGGTTGCTTCGAAACCGCTCGGGCAAGTGACGGGCGACCGCCCCCCCGAACAGCGGGTCCAGACAACGATGGGCCAACGCAGGTTCCCTCGAGTTCCGCCGCTCGGATTGAGGGGCCGTCGCGCCAGCCCGTTGAAGAATTGAAGAGAACGTGCCCACCTCCGTATTCCCGCAACATCAGTCGGCTGGGGCTCTGTCCCCCGCACTTCACCGACCCGATGCCCGGCGTCTGGCTGGCCGAGCGACTGCGCCAATCGACGCTCAAGGCCGAGTGGTTGAAGCACGATTGCTGGCCGTCGGGACACACCGCTCTCGCGTTCACCTGCCTGATGATGGCCCGGCGCGAGAAATCGCGGGCCTTCCGGATCCTGTTGGTTCC
>JANNRO010000660.1:0-5749 GCA_031401505.1 Planctomycetia bacterium | reverse complement strand
CCGTACGGCCCCCCCGTGCCCTATACGCCACCGACGCCGCTACCCCCGGCTCCGGCCCCCGCCCCGACTCCCGCCCCCCCGGTCGTCGCGACGACGCTGCCGTCGGTGCTCTCGATGCTGGCTCCGAACGACGAATTGGTTCGTGAGACGGGAACGTCGGTCGCGTTCGTCGTCCATTACCCGACCGACGCCGCCGGGCCGTTCGTCCTCGACGTGGCTCTCGAATCGGGAGCGAAGAGCTATCCCTTGGGCGAATTCGACGTCGCGGGCGGCACGGCCGGGACACCGGGTGTCGTGCGCGCGCGCCTGCGCGTGCCTTCGGCCGTCGCCGCAGGCACGGCAACGCTGGTGCTCGTCGTCCGGCCCGACGGCGGGGGCGGTAGCGCCCGAACGCCGGTCCGCCTTCCGATCGGCGTACGCTGATCGAAGACAGTCCGTGGGACGATCGATGCACGCGCGATTCGCCGCTCTCTCGTTCATCGCATTGCTCCTCGGCGCGCTCCCGGTCACGCGAGCCGGCGCCGACGCGCTCGACGACCGTCTCGCGACGGCCAACACGCAGGCGCTCCGAGGACTCGAAGAAGCCGCGACCTTCGCCATGAGCAATCGCATGCTCGGTGCGCGTCACCGCACGCTGCGCCGCATCCTCATTCTCGCGCCTGACCACGCCGCAGCCCGAGCCACGCTCGAGTTCGCGCGCGCGAAGAAGGACGGACCCTGGACGCAATCGAAGAAGTACCGCGAGCCCGCCGATTGGAACAAGGACGCGCTTCCCGAGTTCGAGCGCCGTCTATCGAGCGTGCTGACGGCGTATCGCAACGATGCCCTGGTCGCCGTCGAAGACGCGGGCGAGGACGCCGGCGCGAGGAAGCGCGTGCTGATCGAGCAACTCGCGATCCTCCTCCCCGACGACGAGGTCGTCCACAAGGCCCGTGGAGACGTGCGACTCGGCGGTTCGTGGGTGATGCCCGAAACCGCGCGCGCCATCGAGCGGCGCCGGGAGTTGAGGGCGCTCGCCTCCGACGCCATGGGTCGCTCCAAACCGTCGGTGGCCGACGCAAAGCTCGTCGGAGACGGTTGGCCGGTGGCGTTTCGTTCCGCGAGCGTCGTCGGTGCGTCGACGCTCGACGGCCGGTCCTGCCAGCGTGCGGTCGATCTCTGCGAGGGACTTCGGCCCTTCTTCACCCGGATCTTCGACAGTCCGGGCGAGCCGGCCGGGCTCGGCGTCTTTTATCTGCTGACGAACGCGACGGAAGCCGCCGATTTCTTCGAGCGCGGCGACGAGTCGGCGGCATGGGCCCGCCTCCGTGCGGCGGGCGTTTCGGGAGGATACCTCCGGAACGGAGTGTACGTGAACTGGGGAGACGACTCGACACGCGCGGTCGAGGCGGTCGTCCGTCAGGCCGTGGACATCGCCATGCATGCGCGGTTCAAATCCTATGAACGCGGGTGGATCTCCGAGGGCGTCGGCCGGGTGCTGTGCTGGAACTTCGCGCGGATCTACGGGCCGTCGTTCGTGTCGATCGGACACACGCTCGGAAAGAACAAGGACGACGACATCGACGTGGTCGCGAGGCCGAAGGGTGATTGGCTGCCCGTGGCGCGAGACGCACTTCGCACGCTCCCCCTCCACCGGTTCGCGGGGTTGCTGACGATCCGGCTGACCGCCATGAGTACGCTCGAGTCCGTCCTCGCCTACGCTCTCGGGGCGTACCTGCTCGAGGGGAGGCCGGAGAAGGCAGCGGCCTTCATCGACGCGAGCGTCGCGTCGGACGACGCAGAAAAAGTGGTCGGGACCGCGCTCGGCATCAGCGTCGAGGAACTCTTCGGGCGAGTTCGCCGTTGGACGGAGGAGATGACCGCGCCGCGCTGACGCGCTCGCGTGCGATCGGCGGCTTCACGCGCGCCCGATGAACAGGTACTCCGACGCTTGGCGCCGTACGGCCTCGGCCCGGGTGCCGAAGTGGTAGCGATGGTCGATCGCCCGCACCTCGACGCGAGGCTTCACCCGCCGTAACGCCGCCTCGATCGTCGCGGCGTCGGGGAGCGCGTTGGACGAGTACGAGAGCACGATCGTCGAGCCCTCGAATCGCTCGAACGTGCGGCGAAGCGCGTCCTCGATCGAATGCTTGTACGAGAACGGCGTGTGGCGCTTGACGAGTTTCTTCGTGCGCGTCTCGGGGAGGATCTCGAGATCCTTCCAATAGACCGAGAGCCCCTCGAGGAAGTGATAGCGCTTGATGTAGCAGTTGTCGTCCTTGGGCGGAGCGTAGGGCGGATCGAGATAGACGAGGTCGTAGCCCGACGGATCGAGGTCGAAGACGTCCCTGTGCTCGACGCGGCACGTCGTCCCGTTGTCGAACACCGCCGCCCCGTAGGCCTCGACCGCCTCGACGAAGTGTTCGCGCAACGGCAAGTGGAGATCCCGCCGCCCGTCGTCGTATCGCAGATCGGTGACCGTGAACACGCCGCGCGGTTGCTTCCTCGCGGCGGACAAGACCAGCGCCGAGATCGCGAGCGAGCGTGCGAAGCCCCGCATCCCATCGACGTGTGACCACGCCGAGTCGAGGAATGCCCGATCCTCGGGCGTGAAGTAGAGGCCGTCGAAGGTGCGACGGATGAAATCGCGATCGTCGGACGCGGGTCCCGTCAACCGATCGACGTCGGCCTTCGTGAGCTGCACCCGCGAGTTGGCGACGACGGCCTCGGCGATCACGCCGGGGAACGCAAGGAAGTCGTTCGACGTGACCGAGTACCCGAGCGTCTTCAGGAGATACGAGACCACGCCGCTTCCGCAGAATGCGTCGAGCGCGGTGCCGCCGCCGATCTCACGGAAGACCTGCGCGAGGTGCGGCACGAGGCGATGCTTCGAGCCCATGTATCGCAGCCGGGGAAACGCGGCGACGCGGTCAAGGACGACGTCCGTCGGGAGGCTCGGACTGGCGGCGACCATCGACAGAGCGTAGGCGACTCGGATCCCGAGCGTGCGTCGCAAGGCGCCGCCGGACGTCGGACCCGTGACCCCAGATCAGATCCCCCGATGCGGTCGGACCCGAAAAAGTGACGGGCGCCCGTCCTTCACAGGAGGGGCGCCCGGGTCAGACGCGCGAAGGAGCTTGGGGAGGGTTGGGCAGGAGGGTCGCTCACCTCGCGCGTTGTTGTTCTGTCCGTCAAGTGAGACGCGCGAACCGCCCCCGAAGTTTCGTGAATCCGGTGGGAATTCGTGGGCGTTCGGAACTGCCTCGGAATGCTCGACTTACGTCGGCGACTGGCGGCCCCTCGAATCGAGTACGGGACCTTCGTCCGAGGATCGCCGTTTCGTCCCGAAGACCAAGGCCCTACAGGACCCGACGGAAATCGGCCACTTGCTGCTTCCAGACGCGCACGCCGCAGTATCGGTCGCCCTCGGGGCAGATCGGCGCCTGGCCCGCCATCGCGCGCAACGTGCATGGCGGCTGGAGGTAGCGGCCGATCCGACGATCGACTTCGGCGATCTGGAGCGCCTCGTCGCGGCTCGCGCGCCAGATCTCTTCCTGCGCGTTGTAACAAAGCCGCATCTTCAACTTGTGGTGAAGGTGAAGGAGGTCGGCCGACTCGGTGAAACGGATGTTGACCGCGTTGGGCAGGAGATACGAGCGGTCTTCGTCGCAAACGCCGAGCGCGCGGAGCCTCGCGAGCGCCTCCCATGTGCGCTGCATGCTCAAGGCGTAGGCGTGACGGACGGCGTCGTTCTCGAGGACGATCGCGGGCGTCACGTAGTCGGGGGCGTCGGAGAGGTAGGCCGGAAGGCAGGGCCGCGAGGCGGGCGTCATGCGGTGACGCTGGTCCTGGCTGTCGGCCGTGTGGGAGAGGCGCTTTCGGAACGTGTACGACGCGTGCGAGAGCGCGCGCGTGACCTTCGAGAGCGTCGTCACGTTCAGGCTCTGCCCGAGCATCGGATTGCTCGACGGGTCGAGGACCAGCGCGAGCGCCGACTCGTCGCCGAGCAGGCTCCTCGGAACGCCGAGCACCTCGCGCACGGCCGACGCGACGCACTCCTCGTTTCGCGGCTTCCAGTCGACGAGCTTGCTCGTAAAGCCCGTGAGCCCCTGGTCGAACTCCTCGGCGAACCGGTCGCGCAGCGCGCCGAGCGGGCCGTGTCCACCCGTGGCCGCGGCGTAAAAGACGTGCTCGGGGGTCTCGTCGAGGGGAATCGGCTCCTCGAGGATCGTGCGGTAGAGCGGATCGTGCTCGAGGAGGGCATCGACCATCTTCTGGACGACGTAGCGTTGCTCCTTGGGCGCGTCGTACGTCTCGCACAGCCGCCAGTACCGCAGCAGGGTGAGCCCGGAGATCGTGTGATAGAGGTAGGCGTGGGTCGCCACCGGGAGCACGTAGCGGGCGATCTCCTGCGCCTTCTTCTGGATCGACCCGGCCCACTTCTCGGGCTTCTGCTTGCGCGCCTGGAAAATGGCGAAGTACTCGCGCGCGACGACCGGCGTCAGGAGGTCGATCAGCGCGTGGTACTCGGCCATCTGCCGCTCGGCGCAGGCCTCGTAGACCGCCAGCGCCTCGCCCGAAAGCGCGGGCACCGTGAACGTGCCCTCCTTCACCTCGACGTAGCGCTGGCTCACCTGCTCGCTGTTGTAGAAGGGGTGGGCGTGGAGGAAGGTCCAGAGGAACTGCCGCGACACCCCGTCGAGGGCGAACTGGAAGTGCCCGTGCTGGAGCGTCGTGTGGTGGCCGGCCTGGTAGATCGACTTCGCGATCCGATCGCGCTGCGCGACCCGGGCGAGTCGCTTCTCTTCGGGCATGCCGGGGGTGCCCGAAACCTCCTCGGTCGTGATGATCCCGCGGGGGGAGTAGCAGGTGCGTGCCGTCGCGACCGCGTTCTCGTAGGGCCGAGGAAACGCGTTGACGAGTTGGACGACGGGGTCTTTCGACCGGAGCGGACTCTGAAGCATGACCACGGGGGGTTTCCTGCGCGGTTGCGCACCCTAGCAGGTCGCGGGGACGGGGTCGGAGGCGGATGGAGGGGGGAGGCGGGGGGATAGCGGAGCGGAGCGCTTGCACGGCCGCGAGACGAGTTCCAAGAAAAAATCTGCTGAATCCGGGCCCCCACAGGCCCTTTGCAGGGGGTGCGCTTCCGGCTCCCCGCGGCGGAGCGTCCGACCCCTTGGAAACGCAAGAATTCCGGGCGTTTCGGACGACCGGAGTCTCTCATTTCGGGCACGATCCGCTCGATTTTCGGCCCCTGCGCGTCGAGATCGCGTGAAAAGGATTTTTTGCGATGTCCCCCTCGTGTGCTACGGTTCGGCCCGATTCAGCGGATCCCGGGCTCCGGAAGCGGTTCCGGCCCCTCCGCACCGGTCGAGCGGATCCCCTTGGAAGGCCGTTCGGACGCCGTTTCAACCCCTTCCAAGAACAAGAGATTCATTCCCATGGCGAAGGCAGCGAAGAAGGCGGGCAAGGGCGGCTCCCTCGTGGTCGGCAGCAAGGTCAAGGACATCGTGCGCACGGCAGGCGTTCGCGCCGCAGGCGACCTCGTCGAGGCGGTCAGCGCCGCGGTCGCCGGTCACCTGAAGGGCGCGATCGCGCGCTGCAAGGCGAACGGCCGCGGCACGGTCCGTCCGCACGACTTGTAGTTCGTAGCGATTTTCGCGGCCCCGGCAATGGGGCCTCGCTGAGGTGGGGGGGGCGGGCGCGCGGGGCCCGGGTTTTTTTTGGGGGGGAGGGGGGGGGGGGGCCCCACGAGGAGGGGGGGGGGGGG
>JANNRO010000659.1:0-6077 GCA_031401505.1 Planctomycetia bacterium | reverse complement strand
GCCCCTGCTCGTCGACGGCGCCCGTGCGGTGTCCCGCCGTGACGTCGGGCTGGATGCCGAGCGTCTTTCTCGGCCCGCCGATGGGACCGAGCAGCAGGTTGCGCAGCGAGCGCTCGAACGTGTCGATGGCCTGCGTGTCGGCGTCGGACTTGAGCCCCGTCCGCAATTCGGACGAGAGCATGGGACGCAGCAACCGGCGGTAACCGTCTTCGGCGGCGGCGCGCACGATGCCCGCGTGCGGATGATCGGCGCCGGCAACGTGAGATGCGGCTGAGTACACGAGGTCGAGCGCCCGCGACTCGACGGGTTCGATCGTCGTCGCGAGCACCCGCTCGCGCTCCCCGCGACGGATCGCGAGCAACTTCAGCGGCGGCACCTTGTGGGCCGGTGCCGAGAACCCGACGAGCGCCCCGTGACGCCCCGGTTCCACCTTCTTCTCGCTGCGCAGCGAGACGGTCAGCACGCTCTCGCGCCGGAACAGCTCGCGCAGTTTCGCGCGCAGGATCGGATCGAGCGCGAGCGATTCGGCCAGGATGTCGCGGGCGCCGCCGAGCGCCGCGTCGAGCGTCGCGATGTCGGTCCCTTCCTTCACGAAGGGCTTGGCGAGATCGGCGAGCGGGGTCGTGACGGCGCCCTCGACGTTCTTCGCGTGGAGGATCGCGTCGGCCAATGCCTGGAGCCCGTTGCCTCGCGCGACGGTCGCACGGCTCGCGGTGACCGGCAGCCACGGGGCGGCCCAGTCTTCCATCGCGCCGACCGAGCGCGCCTTCGAGAGCCGGTCCTCGATTTCGGGAGTCAACGCGCCCCGCGAGCGGATCAGGTCGATCAGCTCTTCCCGGCGCTCCTCCTCGGCGACGATCATCTTCCACGCGTCGCGCGCCTCGCGCAGGCGGCTCTCTTCGATGCCGCCGGTCTTCTCGCGACGGAACCGGCCGATGTACGCGGGCTCGTACCCCCGCTCGAACGCCCCCGCGAGCCATTCGGTGCGCTCGGGCGACGCCTTGCCGAGCCCTTCGGAGAATCGAGCCAATGCCCTCGCGCGGGCGCGCGCCCGCACGCTCGTGGACGCGGGACGCACGACGTCGGGCTTGGGCTCCTCGTCCGACTCGGCGGTCGCCGACGGCGCCTCGTCGGCACCCTCGGCCGGAACCTCCGCGGGCGCGAACGCCGCATCGATGGCCTTCGCTTCCGACGCGCTGACCGCCGGAGCCGCCGCCGGCGACTCGACGTGCGATTCGACGACGGGACCTGCGTCCGATGCACCCGTTCCGACGTCCCCCGTTGACTCGTTCGCCGCTGGAGTCGTGGGCGGCGTCACTTCGGGCGTGGGGGCGTCGGGATCGGACATGGGGTACTCCGCAGAGCGGGGGGAAAGCGACGGTCGCAATTTCCATGCGTCCGATCGCCGGGGACCCGGGGGGGCCAGGTGAACTAGGGCAGGAATTGGACCAAGAACGGGCCCGACGGACAACCCCGGTCGCGGCCCCGTGCGGATTCGCCGACGGTCGATTCGATCGTTGACATCAGGGCGCCGCGAACGTCGTGCGAAGGAAGTCGAGGGCGCGGCGTGCGACCGAGGGCGCGTCCGACGAGTGACGCGACAGTTCCACTTCGATCGGACCCGTGTAGTCCGATGCCTCGACGGCGCGTGCGATCGACGCCCAATCGACCTCGCCCTCGCCGAACATCAGGTGATCGTGCGTTCCCGCACGGTGGTCGTCGACCTGGAGGACGACGATTTCGCGCGCGTGATCGGAGAGGATGCGCGCGGGGTCGCCCTCGCGGGTCGCCAGACAATGTCCGACGTCGAGCGTCAACCCGAGCACCTCGTGCGCGACGGCCGCGCGCACCCGATCCCAGCCTTCGACCGTTTCGACGGACATACCGGGCTCGGGCTCGAAGCCGATGCGGACCCCGGACCTTGCAGCGTGCTCGCACAGGCGTCGTAGTCCGTTCGTCAGCCGGTCGAATCCGGCGCCGGCGTCGAGGCCGGCGGGAGCGGACCCCGACCACGTCGAGACGACCGATGCCTCGAGCGTGACGGCGAGGTCGACGCACCGTCGCAGGAAGTCGAGGCGCCGCGCCGCGTCGGGGGGCGCGTCGAGCAGCGAGGGCCGGTGCTTGCGCGCGGGATCGAGCACGAACCGCGCACCGGTCTCGATGACGATCGACAGCCCGAGTTCGTGACACAGGTCACGGAAGGCCGCGATGTCGGAGGTCGTCGCCCGCGCGGGGTCCAAGTGATGGACGTCCGGCGTCAGCGCGATTCCGTCGTAGCCGAGTCCGGCGAGGAGGCGGGCCGCGTCGTCGAGACGATGGAAGGCGAAGCCGTTCGTGTTGTAGAAGAGCGAACGGCGGCGGATCGGAGGGCGCACGGGGCGTTCGATCCGCGCGCGGCGTCGCGCGCTATCGCTGATCGGTCTTGCTGGCCGCGAGCTTCTTGGTCAGCTGCGCGACGCGACCGCCTTCTTTCTCGAAGTAGTGACGCGCGACCTCCTCGACGTCGTAGTCGGCGTTCGAGGGGAGCGAGTCGATGAAGTCGGTCCACTTGCGCTTGATGCCCTGGAGCAGGTGGTCGAACTCCGTGAACTTCGCCTGCCACTTGACGTCGTCGCCGTCCGCCTTGGCCCGCAGGCTTTCCGCGTAGATCGCGTCGGCCTTGGCGCTGTCCGCCTCGAACGTCTTCACGAGCGCGACGGCCTCGGTGACCTTCTCCTGCGGCATCGGCGGGAAAGGCTTGGCCTTGGGCGTCGTGTCGACCGCGGCCTTCGGCGCCGCCGCCGGCACCGCCGCCGGGAGCGTCGACTTCGGCGCCTCCTTCTTCTTGCCCGACATCAACACGACGCCGCCGATGATGAGGCCTACGACCGCCACCGCGACGATCGTCGCCGCCGTGTTGGTCGAGCCGCCGCCACCACCGCTGCCACCGCTGCGCGACGAACCGCCGCCGCGGGACGAGGAACCGGAACGAGACGAGCCGCGAGACGGGGGGGGCGCCATGGTTCGACGGAAACTCCGGGGGACAGACCCCGGTTCCTACCACGATCCGCGAATCCTCGCACCCCGAGACGGGGGTGGGCGGGGGCACGCCCCGGGCGACGTACACCCGGGTACGGAGTAGGGTGCGGACGTGGACCCCGCCCGCGAAACGGCCGTCGATGCGCTCGCCAACTGGGACCCGGCGAAGCGCTTCGCGAAGGACCTGCTCGAAGAGCGCAAGGAGCGCCTTACGGAGTCGCGCGATCGGGCGCTCGCGACCGAGATCGTGCTCGGCGTCGCTCGTCGGCGGGCGACGATCGACCATCTTCTCGACGGCGTGTGCGAGACGCCGGTCCCCCGTCTCGACGCCGTGGTCCGGGCGGCGTTGCGAGCGGCGCTGCTCCAGATCCTCTTCCTCGATCGCGTCCCCGCCCATGCCGCCGTCGACGCGTCGGTCGAGATCGTCAAGACACAGACCAATCCGCGGCTGGCGGGATTCACGAACGGGGTCCTGCGGACGATCCTGCGCAACATCGAGGGGCCGGCGACGGGTTCCGAGGACCCGAGGCGGGACGTGCCGCGCGCGAGCGGCCCCGCGCTCCGATTCCGCAATCGCGTGTTCCCCGACATGGCACCGGCGCCGCATCGGAACTGGGCGGTTCGGTACGCGCATCCCGAATGGCTGATCGGCCGGTGGCGCGCCCGCTACGGGGACGACGCGACGCGGACGATGCTCGAGGCGGGCATCGGGCGGGCCACGACCGACGACGCGTTCGCCGCCCGAATCGAGCCGCTGCTCGACGCGCGACCGGGCGACCGCATCCTTTCGATCGTCGCGGTCAGGAAGGGCGTCGTCGCGAAGGATCGTTCGACCGGGTCCGCCGAGGTTCCCGTGCCGAAGGCCGGGTCGTTGCCATTTCCGATCGCGTCGTTTCACGGCGTGATCGTCGATGCGCCGTGTTCCAACACGGGCGTGCTCGCGAGGCGGCCCGAGACCCGCGATCGGTTGCAGGAAGCCGATCTCGCGTCGTTCGCCGCGGGACAACGAAGCCTGCTCGACCGCGTGTGGCCGCTGCTCCGGACGGGCGGACGCGTCGTCTACGTCACGCGTTCGGTCGAGCCCGAGGAGAACGCCGACGTCGTGGCCGCGTTCGCGGCGGCCCACGAGGGCGTGCGCGTCGACGCCGGTTTCGACGTCCTGCCGGCCGTCGAGCGCGACGGGGGCTATGCCGCGGTGCTGCTCTCGTCGTGAGTCGCGGTCCCGGCTATCGGGTGGCCAGCTGCATCCCGCGGAGCAGCGTCTCGAACGCCGCCTGATCGGCCGTCGCCATCGCGTCGTCGCCGAACGTCGTCCACGTCATCGACCAGATCTTGTCGTCGAATTCGAGGACGGCCGTCGTCGAAAGGCCCGTGCGGTCGCCGACCTGCTGCTTCGCCGAAAAGACCAGCGCGCGTGCGTTCGTCGTCCCGAGGTCGACCGTCTTCGTCGCTGACGGCGACTTCAAGCCCTTGGCCGTGCGGTCCTTCTCGGCTTCGCTCGCGAGCGACTTCGAAGCCACGTGGTCGCGGTGCGCGATGCGCCAGGTGGCCGTGACGCGACCCTTCTCGTCGAGGCGATCCTCGGCGTAGACGAGTTGCTCCCGTAGGCGGACGGTTGCGAGCGTGGGTGCGAACCCCGCGGCCGACTCGTAGAACGCGAGCCGTACGGGGTAGTTCTCGCCCTGGCCCTCCGAGACGTCGATCAGTTGGACCCGGCGGCCGCTCTTGTTGACGGCCGCCGTCTTCTGGATCGAGAGCGTCGGGAGCAACTGGTCGAGCGTCAGCGAGAGCATCTTCGAGTCGGACACGAGGTAGAGGAACGAGTTCGACGCCTCGTCGCCGACGAACGCGGCCTCGCCGGTCATGATCGAATCGGGCTTGTTCGCGTAGCCCGCGGGATTCGTCGGATGCTTGGACGTCCGCCACGCGGCGACGGGCTTGCCGTCGATGGTGACCTCCGTCCGGTTGAGCTGGATCGAGTCGGCCGACGTCGCGAGCGCAAAATCGACGCGGGCGTACTTTTTCGCGAGGTCGGCGACGAAAACCTGTGCGAAGCGGTCGAAGCGCTCCGCAAACGTCTCGCCGCGGCCGGCCTTCGGCAGCGCGACGGCGCCGAGGTAGGCGAGCGAGTGGGAGTTCCCCGAGCCCATGTCGATGATGTCCTGCAGGACGACCCCGTCGCCGTCGAAGCTCGTCGTGCCGACGGTGTTGCGCGGGCACTGGATCCACAGGTGCGCGGGAAGTCCGACGACCAGGCTCGTGTCGTTTCCGAGCGGCACGGAGACCGTCGTCGGGAGATCGGTCAGCCACGATTCACGCAGGTTCGCCTTCGCGGCGGGCTCGTCGGCGGCCGTGACGCCGGCGTTGATGCACGTCGCGGTGAGGGTGAACGCGACGAGCGTGGCGAGAGCCTTCATGTTTCCTCGACTTCGATGGGCGGACGGGGCCCGTATCCGAGAGTAGTCTGTCCGCGCCACCGGGTCCAACTGCGGACCGTGCCAATCGTGCGTTGGCCGCGGCGAACACCCTGCTCAGCGTTGCTCGACGTAGCGGCCGTCGTTGTCGGCCGCCAACCGGCGCATGAAACGCTCGGCGGCGGTGCCGTCTTCGAGCGCCGCGAATTCGGGGGGCGGATCGCCTCGCAGCATCGCGATCGCGTGGATGCGGACGCGGCGCCAACGGTTCATCTCGCGGACCTGCGCGAGGATCTCGTCGGGATCGGTCACCGCGCCCATGCTCGGGTACCCGTCGGAGAGGAAATAGATCGAGTCGACCTCCTCGTCGGCGAGCGCCGCGCGCAGCGCCTCGAACGAGTTGGTGCCGCTCGTCGGCTCCAACCGCTCGACGTAGCGCACGGCCTTTCGCACGGTCTCGGGCGTCGCCGGAAGCAATTTGTCGGACCACGTCCATGCGGCGTCGCTGAACGAGATGATCGAGAACCGGGTCCTGGCGGGCAGATGCTCGATCGCCTGGATCAACTCGCGTCGCGCGATGTCGAGCCGGCCGTTCCAACTCATGCTGCGCGAGACGTCGATCACGAAGACGACGCGATCGGAGCG
>JANNRO010000658.1:0-6508 GCA_031401505.1 Planctomycetia bacterium | reverse complement strand
ACAGCACGCTCGCCCGCACGCTGGCGGCGCCCGCGGCGACGCGATCGGCCGCTTTCGAGGCGTGGGCACGTGCCCACGTCACGATGACCGCTACGGGCACGAGGACGGCCATCGTGAGCATCGCCTCGGCGAGCAGGCGCGCGTCGATGCTTCCGCCCGCGACGAGGCGCTGCGCGGCCGCGGTCAGTCCGACCACCGCAAGGCTCGTCAGCACGGGCGGAATGAGCACCGCCTCGGCCTTCGGGGCGGGCGTCAGCGGCGCGCGAGCCGACGACGGCGACACCGGCGGCGCCTCGGCGACGGCGGGCATGGCCTCGGGGACATTGACTCCGGGCGGCGTCATGCCCACGACTCCGACGGACGGCTCGTGGCGTCGCCGTTCAAGATGACGCCGATCACCTTCGACGAGAGCGAGCCCAGCGTGCGCTCGATCATGCGACGGGGCGTGCGTCCGGCCCGCAGCACGAGAATCAGTTGATCGACGCACTCGCGCAGCACGAGCCCCTCGGGGCTCTCCACGATCGCGGGGCAGTCGACGATGATGTGGGCGTAGTGACCGCCCAATTCCGCGAACGTGTCCGACCACGCCTTGGGCGTCGCGATCGCCAGGCCATCGTCGAATCGAGGAGCCGTCATGAGGTCGACCCCATCAAGGGCCGTGCCAATCAGGGCGGGGTGTTGAGCGGGTTCCGCCCCGCCGCCGGGGCCGCAGAACATGGCGGTGAGCGCGCGACGACGGCTGTCGCCATCGACGAGGAGGACGCGGCCGTCGCGACCCTTCGCGCGCCCGAGGCACACCGCGAGGTTGACGGCGGCGGCACTGCGACCTTCGCCCTCCTGGGCGGAGACGATGCCGATCGTGCGGAAGGGTCGCTTGGTCCCCTCGACGAGGATGCGGGCCGTCATGCGGAGGTAGCCGTCGGCGGTGCGCACGTCGGGCACCGGCGATGAGACCAGCCGGTGTCCGTCGGCCGAGACGGCGAGGAGCGCGCCGACGCCGTGACCTTCGCCGCGCTCGAAGCGCGCGAGCGCCGACGCCGCAACGTGCGGTACGGCCGTGTCGTCGGCTCGCGGCGGCGGCGTCACGAGAGGCTCGGTCGGCGAATCGGGGTGGACGTCGATCATTGGCTGCCGAGCCAGGGTCGAAACCACGACGGGACCTCGAACCAGCCCTTGTGCCACGCGAGCACGAGGACCGTCGAGGTGAAGAGCACGAGCACCCAGCTCCCGCAGAGCCAGTCGAAGAGGCTGACGCGGCGTCCCTCGGGGCGCACGCGACCCTCGGCGTAGAGAGGCACGGCGACGACCAACGCGCCCGGCAGCAGCGACGCGAGATCGGAGGGATGCTCGATCACGCCCTCGTCGAACCGCTGGCGCAGGAACACGAGGCCGTAGCCGAACGCGGCGCCGAGCGCGACCGCCATCGCGAGCCAGCGCGTGCGCGCCGGGCCCGAGGGATTGTCGGGCGACGGCGGACGCGCGGGCGACTCGATGCGGAAGCCGAGCAGGGTCGACGCCAGATCGGGCTGCGAGAGCGCGTCGACCTGCTGGCGCGCCGCCTGGACCGACTGATCACGCACGCCGAGCCAGCGCTGTGCGTTCTCGAGTTCCTGTTTCACGGTGACCAGCGCGCGCTCGGTCACGGGGATGTCGAAGAGGCGCTTCTGGAGCGCGTCCTTCTCGCGGCGCCGGAGTTCGGCGTCGGCCAGGAACTTCTGCTCCGCATCGGCCTCTTCCTTCCTCGACTTGGCGTAGAACTCGACGGCGCCCTGGTTCTCGTTGGTGCGCCGCGCCGAGGCGTTCGTCTCGGCGCGACGGTGAGCCTCCTCGAATCGGCGCGTCGTGTCGACGACGGTCAGGGTCAGCTGCTCGACCTCGCCCTTGGCGGCGACGAGGGCGGGCCATTTGTCCTGATACTTCGTGCGCAGTTCGGCCAGATTCAGTTTCGCCTTGTCGAGGGCCTGCTGCTGGGCGGAGAGCGCCGTCTGCAGTTGGAACTCCTCGGCGGTCATCTGCGAACCGGCCGTCGAGGGCGTCGTCGAGCCGACCGGGCGGCGCAGCAGCAACTCGTACTCGTTCATCAGCCGTCGCGAGCTCGCCGCGCGCGACTCGAGGTCGCGCACCTCGGTGTCGATGCGGGACAGCTCGCCCGCCACCGTCTCGCGATCCGACGGCATCGCACCCTGATGCGCGCGCCCGAAATCGTCGAGTTGTCCGCGCACGGTGTCGAACTTCGCGGTCGCCTCGGCGAGCTGGTTCTCGGCGAACGCGAGCTTGCTGCGCGCGAGCGTCAGCTGCGCCTCGCGCTCGTTGTCGATGAACGTCTCGAGCAGCTTGTTGACGGCGGCCGCGGCCCGCGCGGGGCCCTTGTCTTCGATCGAGGCGTTGAAGCCGGTGGACTCCCCCACCTGGTCGTAGGACACGCGGGCGCGCGTCTTTGCGATCGCCGCCGCGTCCCGCGGATTGGCGCCGGGGTAGAGCAACGGGACGATCGCCTCGACGTTCGGTGCCGCGAGCAGCCGGTCGCGCGCGGTCGCGAGGATCTGCTCGGGGCGCGTTTCCTGCGCGGGCCCGCCCGCGACGCGGTCGGTCGTCACCGTGCGCACCGTCACCGAGCCGACGGCCTTGTAGACGTCGGGGAGGTGCACGACGTAGAGCGCCGCGGGAAGGAGCGCCGTTGCAATGGGAACTCCGAACACCCAGCGATGACGCCAGGTGATCGAAAGCCCCACGCGAAGAGCGGCGCCGAGTCCCGTCAAGCCCGTGCTCCGTCCCGCCCCTTGGCGGAGGTTCGCGCCGGCTTCGCCGCCGTCGCCTTCGGGGTCGACGTCTTCGGGGAGGCGGCCTTCGAGGAGGCGGCACCGGCATCGGACGCGGGTCCCGCTTTCCGATCAGACGTCCGATCGGCGACTCGATCGGCGGACGGGACACCCGTCCCACGGACGGCCGGGCCCGAGAGCGGGAGCAGCGTGCCGCGAACCTTGTCGCGGGGCACGGCACCGCGCGAATCGACGATCAACGACGCGTGGCGCGCGATGTCGTCCCAGGGGAACGCCCGGTGGTCGGTCGCGACGACGACGCAGTCGTAGGTTGCGAGCGACTTCGCGTCGACCGGGACCGACGACATTTTCACGCCGTGCACGTCGGCGTGCGCGATGTGCGGGTCGCTGTAGTCGACGAGGGCGCCGCCGCGCTTTAAGTGGCGGATGATCTCGAGCGAGGGCGACTCGCGCACGTCGTCCACGTCGCGCTTGTAGGCGACGCCCAGGACGAGCACCCGGCTGCCCTTCAGGCTCTTGCGCACCTCGTTGAGGGCCGTCGCGGCGCGTTCGACGACGTAGCGCGGCATCCCGAGGTTCACGTCGTCGGACAGTTCGACGAAGCGCGCGCGGTACTCGAGCGTGCGCAGCTTCCACGAGAGATAGAGCGGATCGAGCGGGATGCAGTGTCCGCCGGTCCCGGGGCCCGGCTGGAAGGCCATGAAGCCGAACGGCTTGCTGGCCGCGGCGTTGACGACCTCGCGGACGTCGAGGCCCAGCCGATCGCACATGATCGCGACCTCGTTGACGAGCGCGATGTTGACGCTGCGGAACGTGTTTTCGAGCAGCTAGGCCATCTCGGCCGCGGCGGCCGAGCTGACCTCGATGACGGTGTCGACCGCGATTCGGTAGAAGTCGGCCGCGAGTTTCGTCGAGACCGCTTCGCAGCCGCCGACCACCTTCGGCGTGTTCTCGACGCCGTACTTCGGATTCCCCGGATCGACGCGCTCGGGAGAAAACGCGATTCCGATGTCACGGCCGACCACGAAGCCCGCCTTCTCGAGCGGCGGGCGCATGAACTCCTCGGTCATGCCGGGATACGTCGTGCTTTCGAGGACGATCAACTGTCCCGGCCGGAGCGCTTTGCGCACGCTCTCGGTCGCGGCGGCCACGTACGAGACGTCGGGATCGCGGCTCTTCGAGAGCGGCGTCGGCACGCAGATGCTGATGACGTCGCATTCGGCCAGCCGCGAGAAATCGGTCGTGGCCTCGAGACGGCCGGCCTTCTTGGCCGCCGCCACGTCCGACGACGGGACGTCGGGAATGTACGAGGTGCCGGCGTTGATCGCTTTCACCTTCGAGCCGTCCACTTCGAAGCCCACGACGTGCACACCCTTCTTCGTGAAGGCGATCGCGAGCGGGAGCCCGACGTAGCCGAGTCCGATCACGCCGTAGCGGCAGGTGCGGTCGGAGATCTTCCGCGTCAACACCCCGAGCGGGAGCGACGAGGCGGGACGCGGGGACACGGGATCGGTCACGAGGGATCCTTTCGGGCGGCGACGGCCGCGGCGACGGGCTTGCGCCCGAAACTCTCGATCACACGGGCGATGCCGACGTCGAGCGTCGTCCTGGGGTTCCAGGCAAGCGCGGTCTGCGCCCGACGGATGTCGGCGAGCGAGTCGCGCACGTCGCCCACGCGCACGGGTTCGTGGCGGGGCTTGCCGGTCGAGCCGACGGCGTGCGCGATGACGCCGACGAGATCGAGAATCGAGATGCGACGGCCGCCGCCGAGGTTCATTGGACCGTCGACCGCGCGCGGCGCGCTCGACGCACGCACGATCGCGTCGACGACGTCGCCGACGAACGTGAAGTCGCGGGTCTGGAGCCCGTCGCCGTAAATCGTCGGCCCGACGCCCGAGAGGATCGCCTCGACGAACCGCGGCACGGCCGCGGCGTAGAGCGACTTCGGCGACTGCCTCGGTCCGTACACGTTGAAGTAGCGAAAGCTGACCGTCTCGAGGCCGTAGGCGGCCTGGAACGCCGAGAGGTACGCCTCTCCCGCGGCCTTCGACGCCGCGTAGGGCGAGCGAGGCGAGAGCGGCATCGACTCGACCTTGGGGAGTTCCGGCGTGTCGCCGTAGACCGACGACGACGACGCGAACACGACACGACGCACCTTTGCGTCGCGCGCGGCGACGAGCACGTTGAGCGTGCCCCCGACGTTCACTTCGGTGACCTCTTCGGGTTTCTCGACGCTGCGGGCGACGGCCGCCAGCGCGCCCTGGTGGTAGACGACCTCGCAGCCGGCGACCGCACGGGCGACCGCGCGCTTGTCGCGCAGGTCGTCCTCGATGAACGTGAAGCGGTCCTTGTCAGCCCCACCGGGTCCCGTGGCCTGTGCCGCGGCCAGATTTTCCATCCGACCGGTCGAGAGGTCGTCGAGCACGACGACTTGATGGCCGTCGGCCAGGAGGCGATCGACGAGATGGGAGCCGATGAATCCGGCTCCGCCGGTAACGCAGGTCTTCATGTCCCCCCCCGGGGGAAAGCAGGGCCGCGCCGGGGAAAGGGGCAGGCCGGGAGTACGGTCCCGAACTGCGGCGCGGACTATGTATCGGAAATTGGACGGGTCGCGTTGTAGGGGAAGGCCGGGCGACCGATGCAGAATGGTACGCCCGGCACCGAATGGCATACGAACACCGCGCGACCGGCCGGCCGGGACGGTCGGCCGGGACCGGTCAGCCGGTCGCAGGTCTGCGTCGATAGGGGAGGATCCGCCTCCACCTCGACCGATCGGGGCCGAAACCACCCGTGTCCAGCGCCCCCTCCTCGCCGTCGGCCCCACCCCCGCTCGGGAGTCGCGGAGCCGTCGAGACGTCTCGCGAAAGCATGGTCGGGGTGAAGGGCAGCGAACGACGTCGCGTCGTCACGAACGGGTTCTGGACGACCGGCGTCTTTCTCGCGAACGCGGTCGTGATGTTCCTGCTCTCGCCCTTCATCCTGCAGAACCTGGGCGAGACGTCGTACGGGATCTGGGCGATCGTCATCTCGCTGACCGGATACTTCGGGTTCGCCGATCTCGGAATCAAACCGGCGGCGGTCTACTTCGTCGCACGCCACGACGCCAAGCGCGAACCCGACGAAGTCAACCGCTACGCCAACACGGCGTTCACGGTTTTCGCGCTGGGGGGCGCGCTCGTCTTCCTGGCGGCGCTCGCGTGCGTGCCCTGGTTCACGGGGTGGTTCCACGTGAGTGCCGAGGCGGCGGGCGACGCTCGCGCGGCGCTCCTGATCACGAGCGCGTCGATCGCGTTGACGCTCCCGCTCCACGCCTACTCGGCGGTCGTGATCGGCAAGCAACGCTACGCGCTTTCGTCGTCGACGGATCTCGTGGTGCTCGCGGCAAAGACGACGGCGATCGTCGTCGCGCTGTCGCACGGCGGAGGGCTCGTCTCGCTCGCGTGGATCGCGTTCGGGGCCGACGTGCTCGAGATGGGAACGAAGGCGTGGCTCGGCTTCCGCGTCGAGCCGGCGCTGCGCTTCGCACCCAGCCTCGGCGACCGCACGCGCGCGAAGAGCCTGTTCGCGTTCGGGGCCGCGGCGATCCTCGTCAACCTCGCCCAGATTCTGGTCTGGAAGACCGACGCGATCGTGATCGGCGCGACGATGGGCGTCGCGGCCGTGACCGTCTTCGACGTCGGGAGCAAGATTCCCTTCTACGCCCGCTCGCTGACCAGCGCCGCGAGCCG
>JANNRO010000657.1:0-5987 GCA_031401505.1 Planctomycetia bacterium | reverse complement strand
AACGTCGAATAGATGGCGACGACCGGCTTCAACCCCGCCTCGGCCATGCCTCCAGCCAGCGCCACGCCGTGCTGCTCGCAGATGCCGACGTCGATGACGCGGGTCGGGAATTTCTCGGCGATCTCGGCGAGCCCCGTCCCGTCGGGCATCGCGGCGGTCACGGCCGTCACGCGGGAATCGGCCGCCATGGCACGTGCCATCACGCGGGTGAACGCCTTCGTGTAGCTGATCGCCCTGGCACCGGGCGCGGGAACGAGACAGACCTTCGATGGGTCGATGGGCGCGGCGAGAGCGGGCGCGGAGAGGGCGTGCGCCGCATCCTTCGTCGGCTTGCCGTAGCCGCGGCCCTTCTCCGTCACGACGTGGAGGAGCACGGGCCCCTTCACGCGCCGTAGGTCGCGAAGGAGAACCTCGAGCCGCGTCTCGTCGTGCCCGTTCTCGGGACCGAAGTACGTCCAGCCGAGTTCCCGGAACAGGTGCCCTGGGTTCATGTAGTTGGCGACGGCGTCCTTGACGCTCTCGGTCCAACGCGAGAGCGGCCCGCCGACCAGCGGCAGCATCGAAACCGTCTCCTGGAACTCCTTCTTGAACTCGCGATAGGCCGGGAGCGTACGGATGCGATTCAGGTACTTCGACAGCCCGCCGACCGTCTCGGAGATCGACCACTTGTTGTCGTTCAGGATGACGAGCAGGTCGTGGCCCGAGTGCCCCGCGTGGTTCAACGCCTCGAAGGTGTTGCCCGCCCCTGCGGCCGCATCGCCGACCAGCGACACGATGCGTCGGTCGGAGCGCCCCCGGATCGCGTCGGCGAGCGCCATGCCGTACGCGGCCGAGACGGCCGAACCGGCGTGTCCGGACGTGAACACGTCGTACGGGCTCTCGCCCCGCGCCATGAAGCCCGACAGCCCGTCGGTACGCCGAAGCGACGGGAACAGCTCGCGCCGCCCGGTGATGACCTTGTGCGGGTAGACCTGATGGCTCGTGTCGAGGATCAACCGGTCGATCGCAAAATCGAAGACCCGGTGGAGCGCGACGGTCAACTCGACGACGCCCAGATTGCTCCCCAGGTGCCCCCCCGTCGCCGAGACGGTCTCGATCAGGAACGCCCGCAACTCGTGGCAGTAGGCCTCCGTCTCCTCGGGAGAGAGGGCCTTCAGGTCGGCGGGACTTCGGACTTGCTCGAGGAAACTCATGGGCCGCCGTCAGGATATCAGCGCATCGCCCGTCGACACGCCGTACGCCATCCCTTGGGCCGGGTTTCACGGAAGCGTTTCGGTCGCGTTTCATGGCGGGCCCATGGCCTCCCCGATCGACGCCGAACGCTTCCTGGAGATCGCCCTCTCGCGGGTGGACGCGCACCTCGATCGGATCCTGCCCAAGGCCGGGACCGGCCCCGGGCGACTCCACGAGGCGCTGCGCTACTCGGTCTTCGCGGGCGGGAAGCGCTTGCGACCGGCATTGGCGTTCGCGGCCGCCGAGGCCGTCGGGGGCGCGCGCGGCGCGACCGCCGCCGTCCCCTATGCCGCCGCGCTCGAACTGGTTCACACGTACAGCTTGATTCACGACGACCTGCCGTCGATGGACGACGACGACCTGCGCCGCGGCAAGCCCACGAGCCACCGCGTCTTCGGCGAAGCGACCGCCATCCTCGCGGGCGACGCGCTCCATTCGCTGGCGTTCTCGTCGTTGCTGGTCGCCGTGCGGGACGCGACGCTCGCGCGCGCGCTGGCTCGCGAGCTCGCGACCGCCGCGGGCGTCGACGGCATGGTGGGTGGTCAATCCGAAGACCTGGCCGCCGAGGGCCTTCGCCCCGACGAGGCCCGTCTCGAGCGTCTCCACCGCGGCAAGACCGCCGCCCTCTTCGCCGCCGCCTGCGTGGGCGGCGGACTCGCGGGGAAGGCCTCGCGGGCGCAGTTGACCTCGCTGCGCCGGTTCGGGCTCGAACTCGGACTCGCGTTCCAGATCATCGACGACGTCCTCGACGAGACGGGCACGGCCGAACAGTTGGGCAAGACCCCCGGCAAGGACCGCGAGGGCCACAAGATGACCTACGTGGCGCTCGAGGGCGTGGAGGCCGCGCGGGTGCGCGCCGGGAAGCGACTGGCGAAGGCACTGACGCACGTCAAGCGCCTGCCGCACCCCGAAGCGCTCGAGTCGCTCGCGCGCTACGTCGTCGAACGGGCACGGTAGCCGCGCCGGGCGGCGGTCACGGCGATCGCGAGCACCGCGACGAGAAGCAGGCCTCCGCCCACGATGAACGAGGCGGGCACCGAGTACGACCGCGCGAAGACGCCGAAGAGCAACTGGCCCAGACCCAGCGAACAGGAGAACGTGAACGACCAGAGCGCCAGGACGCGCCCGCGCACGTCGTCGTGGAGTCCGAGCTGGACGGTGGAGTTGCCGACGGCGAAGAAGAGGATCATGGCGAATCCGGCCAGCACGCGAGCCCCGTATGCGACCGGATAGACGGGCCACAGTCCCATCACCACGAGGGAGATCGCGAGCGCCCCGACCGCGCAGAGCATGGCGGCGTGCGGGCGACGGGGCCCCCGTCCCGCCACCCACACGGCGCCCAGGCAGGCCCCGATGCCGCTCGACGAGTAGAGGAAACCGTAGCCGCGGGCGTCGACTCCGAGGTCGCGCTCCGCGTAGGAAGCCAGTTGACTCGTGTACGCCCAGCCGAGAATCATCGCCAGCGCCAGCAGGATCAGGATGCGGAGCTCCCCCGCGTGCATCCTCACGTGACGGGCGCCGCCGAGCAGGCTGCCGGCCATCGATTCGCGGACGGGACCCGCGATCCGACGCGGGGTCTTGATCCGCGCGAAACCGACGAATGCAGCCAGGTAGGAGACGGCGTCGAACGCGAAGACGGACGCGAGTCCCGCGCGGGCCATGATCTCGCCCGCGACGGCCGGTCCGATCGCCAGCGGCAGGTTGAACATGATGGAGTTGAGCGCCACGGCGTTGCGGATGCCGTCCTTCCCGACCAGTTCCACGAGGTAGGACTGGCGGAACGGCATCTCCGCCCCGCCCGCGATGCCGAGCGCGATCGCGAGCGCGAGGATCGATTCGGGCGTCACGAGGCCGAGCGCGGTCAGCGTGGCGAGCGTGCCCGACAGCGCGGCCTGGATCAATTGGAGCGCCATCAGCACGCGGCGTCGGTCCATGCGATCGGCGAGCGCGCCCGCGGGCAGCGTCGCGAACGCGATCGAGAAGAGCGCCGCGGCTCCGATCCATCCGAGCCAACGCTCGTCGCCCGTCAGGTCCCAGACGAGCTGTTGCTGCCCCGCGCTGCGGGCCCAGCCGCCGATGCTCGAGACCGCCATCCCGATGAAGAAGAACCGGTAGTTGCGATGCGCCAGCGCGGCGAACGTGCGGCGGGCCCACGAGACACCGGACGGATCGGACTCGGGTGCCGCAGCGCTCACCGCGGGATGCTACGGCTGGCGGCGCCCGCCGCCCTCAGTTCGCGGTCGGGTCGCGCTCCATCGAGATCTTCGCGCGCACGACGACGGCGTAGTCGAGGTCGCGCGACGAGTAGCGGATGCGCCGCGCGAGCGTCAACGCGTGACGGCGCAACGAACCGTCGGCGATCCCGATCGTGCGGTCACCGTCGAGGACCGCGCGATAGTCGATGCGAACGGCGTTGGGCCCGTCCGGACCGTTGACGCCGACGTGCGCATGCGTAAGGAGGGCCCGCACCCGCACCGAACCGCCGAGGGCTTCATCCTTCGATTCGATCCAGACGCCCCCTTCGACGGGCTCGGAAATCGGTCCTGCCTTCGCCGCCCGCTCCTTGAACAGAAACCAGAGCGGTCGCCGGAAGGCGTCATCGAGGTCGAGGCACTCGTCGATCGGGAGGCGTTCCCCGACGCGCACGGGGCGCTTGGGCACGGAGAACCGCTGCGTCCAGACGTACTGGAAAACCTCGAGGTCGACCTTCACGTCGGGGGGCGCGTCCAGTCGGATCGATCGATGGACGACGGTCCCGTCCGCGCCTCGGTCGAACGACAATCTCGCGTGGACGGCCCGCTTCGCGGGCTTGACCGACTGGATCGTCTCCTCCATGTCGAACGTCGCATCGACCGAGCCGCTCTCGGAGTCGAGGGGTCCGGAACTCGACTCGATCGCCGTGAACGAACCGGCGAGCGTTCGAGTGGGAATCGTGTTCTCGGTTCCGAATCGGCCGGAGGTCGATTGTTCGTAGGAGTAGGTCCCCCTCCACCGGACCACGGCGGGCGACGGAGCCCGACCGATCCGGAACGCGTCGCCCTGCGGCGCGCTGGCCGGAGGATTCACCGTCCATTCGATCGGATCGTATGGCTTCGGATCGCGCGTCGGCAAGCGCACGCCGAGATAGATCACCGCGGCGACGGCGAGCAACACCACGACGGGCGCGACGCGACGAATCGACATGCCGAGTTGTGCTTCTTCCATCGTGTCGGATCGGGACGGTGGCACCCGTCAGAAGGGGATGTCGCCGTCCCCGCCACCCGACGCCGGGGGCGAGGGCTTCCGCGGCGATCTTGCGGCGGACTTCTTCACCGACTCGACGGCCGTCGTGGCTTCGCCGGAACCCGTGGATCGGCCCACCCCGCCGGGCGAGGCCTCGCCTGCGTCCACGAGGCCGTCGGCGCCGACGACGAGGGGACGCTCCTCGGCCCCCGACCCGTCGGCCCTGCGCACCAGTTCGGCGAGCCGCTTCTCCGCCCCGTCGAGGATGCGACGGCACGCCGATAGGTGATCGACGCCCACGCGGTAGCGCTCGATCGACGCCTCGAGCGAAAGCGCATCACCCTCGAGGTCGGAAACGACGCCCTCGAGTGCGCCGAGATGGGCCTCGAACGAGAGCGCATTCGGGTCGTCCTTCGGGGTGGCCGCCATCGCCGGAGAATAGCACGCGACCGCTGCGCTCCCGGCTCGCGCCAGCCCGGAACTCCGACGACGATGCCCCCGTGGCCATCGCCATTCTCCTCCTCGTCGTCGTGCCCTATGCGATTGCCGCGACGGCCTATCTGGAAGCGCGTCGGCGCCACGAGACGCCCCCGGCCTGGGCCCGGCGCGTGGGCTCGGGCGCGGTGCTCTGCCACCTCGCGGGGCTCGTGCTGCTCGGCCGGGAGACGGGGCACAGCCCGTTCCGAACCGAGAGTCAGGCCCTCTCCTTCCTGGCGTTCGCGCTGGCCGCCGTCTACGCGGTCCTCGAGACGACGAGTCGCATCGCGGCACATGGGGGTGGATTCTGGGCGCTGGCCGCCGTGCTCGCGGGTTCGGCGGTCCCCGGGCTCGCGAACGAGACGATCGCCGTCGCGGCGTCGGCACCCGACCGCTTGATGACCTATCACGTGGGCTTCGCGCTGCTCGGCACCGCCGCGCTGCTCGCAGGCGGACTTCTGGGCATGGGCTATCTCGGCGCCTACCGCCGGATGAAGCGCGACGTGCTCGCCTCGAGCGCCGACGAGGGGCCGTCGTTGGTCGGGTTGGCCCGCCTCTCGCGCGACGCGTCGCTCGCCTCGCTCCTGCTCCTCGGTCCTTCGCTCGTGCTGGGATTGAAGATCACGCTGCGCGACGATGTCGTCGGCACCTGGGTCGTCGTCGAACTGGCGCTGGCCGCCATCCAGTTCGGATTGGCGCTCGCGGCGTTCCTCGTCTGGTGGCGCTCCCCGCGCCGGGGTGCGTTCGCGTCCCGCCTGAACGTGCTCGCGACCTTCATCGCGGTGCTCGGCTTCGCGCTGGTTCACCCCCTCCTCGTCAAGGCGGGGGGCTGATCGTGGATCTGGTACAGATCGGGCTCGATCACCACACGGCCCCTCTCGACGTGCGCGAGCATCTGGCGATCCCGGCCGATCGCATCGCCACGTTCGTCCTGGCGTTCGCGTCCGAGGACTGGCTCTCGGAGGTGCTCGTGCTCTCGACGTGCAATCGCACGGAGGTCTACGCCGTCACCGACGCGCCGGACGCGACGTCGCTCGCGCTCGCGACGCTTCGGC
>JANNRO010000656.1:0-5967 GCA_031401505.1 Planctomycetia bacterium | reverse complement strand
CGACGCTCGCCGCGATGCTGCTCGACAACGACACCTTCCCGGCGGTGTGCGCGCTGGTGTCCGGGCGGGACTTCCACGACCCCAACCTCCCCCACCCACCCTGCTGTTCACGCGGGGTCCCCAAGATGATACCATGCGTGGTATCATCAATCGAAGGCGAAGATCCGCCGCGGCGGCTACGTGTTCGTGACGTGGGTCGGCGTTCACTCGCCGAGGCACGTACACGTCTAACGCGACGGACGACTCGTCGTGAAGTGAGACCTCGGTCGCTCGCAACCGATGGCCGGGGCCGCGTCCGTTCGGGTTCGAAAGCTCCTCGGTGACCTCGTCAAGGAGGGCCTCCTATGAAGATCCGATCCGTCGACTCCGATCCTCGCCGCCGAGCGTTTCATGTGGCCACGAGTCGGGGTGTCTTCGAGTTTCCGTGGTCGCAACTCGACGTCGTACCGTCGGCCGCCGACCCGGTCGTCGAGGCGGCCCCCGATCGGGAACTCGGCTGCGAGGCGTTCACGTACCGGCTCGTTTCCGGCGCGGAGGGAACGGTCCATCTCGACCACGTTCTTCGGTTCGTGCGCGACCCCGACTATCTGCGCGTCGAACTTCTCCAGGTCTTGACGGCAGCGGCCAACGAGGCGCTGTCGGAGAGCGGCCGAACGAAACGCGGTCTCGCACGCCAGCTCGGCACGTCGCTCGCTCAGCTCGCGCGTCTTCTCGACCCGGCGAATCATCGGAAATCCGTGGATCAGATGGTGCGCCTCCTCGGGGCGCTCGGGAGCCGGGTCGAGGTCCGAGTTGCCAAGGCGATTCCGGCGTAGTCGTCGGGACATGCGCCACCGAACTCGGAGGCCGTCGCTCAGTCGCACGCGGCGAATCTACTTCGGCTCGACGACGACCGTGAAGTCGGCCGTCGTCGTCTCGCCGCGTTTCACGTGGACGCGGCGGCGAATCTCGATAGGGGGGCCGAGCGTGGAGCCGCGCGTCGGCGTTCCGTCCCGGACCAGATCGCGGCGGTCCATCGGCTCGTGCCAGCATTGTAGGTCGTAGTCGCCTGCCGGGACGTCGTCGAGCCGATAGGCGCCGGCGGCGCGGTTCGGACGCGGCTCAGCGGTCGTCCAGTCGGCGTAGGGATTTGCGAGAACGTGAATCCAGGCGGTAAAGGCGCCACGGATGTCGTCGGTGACGTGGTAGACGCCCGGGCGTTCGAGATAGAGGTCCGCGATGTTCAAGTACGTTCGCCCCGGATCGGCGGAGAAATTGAACGCCGTCTCGCGGCCGAGGAACCCGTGCACGTTGATGTTTCCCGCGAGGCGGTTCGTCACGGAAATCTGCGTGCCGCCGCGAATCAGCGCGATGTGGGGCTCGTAGCGCCCGGAAGCGATCGTCAGCAGGAATCCTCGGTCGGGCGATCGCTGCGTCTCGGGCCAGTCCTTTCCCGACGCGATGCTCTCGATCGAAACGACGCAGCCACCCAACTCCTGCCCTGCGCCGACCGCCACGCTCTCGTCGCGCTGCCCCTCCTCGACGCCCATGCCGGGCCACGCGTGGAGCGGCGCGGGCGTGGGCCGGCCCTCGAGGCGGCAGGTGCCGGCGATTGCACCACCACGCTCGACCGCGACGACGCGATAGGGCCCGCTCGGTGTGACGGCGGCCACCGCGGGCACGGCACTCGGGGGCGGGCTTGGGGCTGCCCCGCGTCCGGGCGTGTCGTTGTCGCAACCCGTGACGGCCGCGGCGAAGAGCATCGATAGCGCCAGGCGGACGCGAGGATTCATGACGTCAATTCTCGCAGGATGTCGGCCCACGCGCGGCGCTCGCGGTCGGGCGTCAAGAGGCGCACGCGGCGGTCCCCGGCGCGACGAAGGCGATCGCGATACGCCGGGTCGCGCTCGACGCGCGCGAGCAGCGTCGCGAGTTTCGCGGTGTCACCGAACGGAAAATAGCCGGGGTAGTCCGCTCCGAGCAGACCAACCGATCCCGGGATCTTCGACGCGACGACCGGCACCCGGTGCGCCAACGCCTCGCCGATCACGTTGGCTCCGCCTTCGAGGCGCGACGAGAGCACCAGGACGTCGCTCGTCGAAAGCAATCGCATCGCCCGCGGCCGTGACACGCTTCCGAGCCAGCGATAGCGCGGATTGCGCGCCTCCTCGGCGCGAGCGCGTCGTGCCATCGCGGGCGACAGCGCTCCCCCCGCGTGGATCACTTCGATTTGGGACGACGCGTCGAGTTGCCGGACCGCGAGCGCCGTGCGGAACGGGTCCTTGACCGCGCGCAGGTGGCCCAGCACGCAGATGCGAAACGCGGTCGTCGGACGCCGGTCCCGTCGGCCGATCGGTCGCACCGATTGGTAGACGACGCGCGCCTTCGACCGGAGCGAGCGCGGCAACTCCGCGATCGCGAGCGGTTGGAGCACGATCAGACGATCGGCGAGCTCGAGCGAGCGTCGCGCGGCGGGCGAGCGATGGATGTCGCGGTAGACGTCGGTCCCGGTCAGCGCGAGCACGATCGGGCGCGCGGGCGCCTCGCGCTTCGACCGAATGAGGGCCGAAGCGCTCTTCTTCGCGTGGAGTGCGACGAGCAGGTCGCACGGCCGTCCGTCGTACGTCGTGTCGATCCGCACGCGGTGCCCGAGCCCGCGCAGCAGTCGGGCCCAGCGCTCGGCCGATACGCGATTGCCCAGCCGCGAACCGCGGGCGGCGGGCGTCACGAGGAGGATGCGCACGTTGTCTCCCTCGTCGTCAGCCGAGTGCGCATGTTCGAAATCCCGCCCAGACGTCGCGGCGGTCCGGCGTGTAGAAGTTGCGCCACGTGTTCCGAAGCAGCCTCGTCCGCGTCCAATGGCATCCGCCGCGGAGCACGCGGTGGGTGTGAAACCACGGTTCGGAGTACTCCTTGTACGGGTCGGCCACGAACCCGGGGTACGGCGCGAAGGGTGTGCTCGTCCATTGCCAGACGTTGCCCCACATCTGGCGGCAGCCGAACGCGCTGTCGCCAGCCGGGTGTGCGTGGACGTCCGCGCATCCGTCGCCGTGACCGTCGAGGCAGGCATGGGCCTCGCTCGGCGGGGAATCACCCCAGGGAAATCGACGCCTGTGCGGCGCGAGGCGGTCGCCTCTCGAAACGGGTTCGCCCGACGCCGCGGCCTCCCATTCGGCCTCGGTAGGCAAGCGGCGACCCGCCCATCGGCAGTACGCGTCCGCTTCGTGTGCATTGACGTGGACGACCGCCCGACCGGGTTCGAGGGGGACCCAACGATCGAAGTCGCGGCGCAGCCAACGGTGGCCATCGCGACGCCAGTACGCCGGGCCGTCGGCATCGGCGCGCGTGCGCCACACCCGGCCGTCGTCGGTCCAGAGTTCCGCACGACGGTAGCCGCCGTCCTCGACGAATGCAGCGAATTGACCCTGCGAGACCGCCGTACGCGCGATCGAGAACGGAGCGACCTCGACGTCGTGCGACCACATCTCGTTGTCGAAGACGAACGGCTCAAGCGCACCGGGTGTTGGGCGCTCGGCCCCGATTCGGAACACGCCACCGGGCACGCGAGCGTCGCCGAGGTCCGTGCGATCGGCGGACGGGACCTTCATCCGACGCCCGATCCCGATCGGCGACGGGTAGCCGAGGGTCTGCCGCGTGTAGGCGAACGCCTCATCGTGCATGTCTTCGTGGAACACGGCGAGCCGGACGAAGTACGCGTCGCGGGTCGAGAACGACGCCTCGTCGATGCGGGCGAGCACGCGGTCGCGGACGTCCTCGAGATAGCGAAGCGTTTCGGCGCGGTCGGGCAGCGGCAGGTCCCATCGGACGTCGTGCGGGACCGTCGATGAGTCGAAGAGCGTGTCGGCGTCTCCTCGGAGCGGCGCGCTCCCCGCGGCATGGCGGAGCACCCAGTGCTCGGCGAACCACGCGAGATGGCCCAACTCCCATCGGATCGGGTTGACGATCGAGAGGCGCGGGCCCATCCATTGCTCGTCGGAGAGGTCGGAGACGAGCGCGAGCGTGCGGGAGCGCGCGTCGAGAACCCACGCGGACAGTTCCGCCCGATCGGAGCATGCCGTCGTCGCGAACGTCACGGCTCACCGCCGCCGGACGTCGAGGAAACGGATGGCGCGGGATTCGAGGCCGGTCATGTCGAGGCGATCCTACTCACCGACGTGCGAGGCCCCCTACGGGACGCCCCCTACCAGACGCCCCCTACCAGACGAACGGGACGAGCCGATGCGGTGTCGCCGATCGGTACGCGACGTACGAAGGCTCCCGTCCGAGGAAGCGCTCCTCGATCTCGACGCGGGCCACGTGCGCGAGGATGCCCGCGGCCGCGACACCCGCATTCCACGCCGAGGGATAGACTCCGACGGTCGCGACGTCGAAGACGATCAACGAGAGGTAGATCGGATGCCTCACGATGGCGTACGGACCGCGCGTGCGAAGTTCCCGCAGCGCCGGAAGGATCGCGAAGTTGCGCCCGAGACAGAGTCGGGCCACGCACGCCCAGGCCGCCGCGAGAGTCATGGTGACGCGACAGGCGAGTTCGAGTCCGGCGGGCGTGTCGCCCCCGCCCGCGAAGGCGAAGCCATGACCATTCGAGACGATCACCGCGAGGATGGCCCATGCGTTCCATTGCGCCGCGACGGGCGCGGATCGAAACAGCATGAGCACGGCGAGGAGCCCCGTCGTCAGTCCTTCGAGAACTCGGATGGGTAACCAGACGTCCGACCCATGGGCCACGGACTCATAGGCGAAGTAGGCGAGGTAGCCGGCCAGCAAGACGTTGGAGGCACGCGCAACGCGGCGCCGCACGTCTCGATCGGGCGGGTGGTTGGGCCTCCCCGAGCGCGGGCCACGACCGGCGTCGAGATCGTTCGGGGGCACGGCACACTCCGCTGACATCCGGGCTCGTTGACGCCGACCAAATCGTCGCACCAAACGATTGACGACGGGGGACATGCGAGCGGTAGGCCTCCCCCGACAGGGCGGCACCCGGCGCCCGGCGATGGTGGGGGGGGTGTCGAGCGCCGGTGGGGGGATTCACGCCGAGCGCTCAAGTTGCGCCATCTTGGACGTAACCTGTTGTATTATAATAGGTTGCGACTATCCAAGGCGGGTCGATCGATCGCAGATTCTGCTGGTGTTTCGTTTGTCGTTGGGCGATATATACTGAGCGTCGGCTGGGAGCAGTTCTCGGCCAGGAGACTCTACATGCGTAAGCCGTTGCTCATTGCGACGGTCGGCTGGTTGGGATGCCGAGCCAAAAGAGAAACTCCATCACGCCGGCGACCATGTTCTCCATGTAGCGTTCGTACGCAAGTGCGTGGAGATCGAGCGCAGTCTTGAACGCTTTGGCTGTGAGAGTCGTGTAGCCCTGGAAGTACGTCACCGCATGCGTCGCGTTGGTAAACCTGGTCCCTTGCTGTATCAACGTTGCCCGGTCGGTTCCGGCGAGATACTCCAGGGCAGCGGCGATGAAAGTCTCCGCATCATCCGCAAGTTTGCTGTCGAGCAGCAGGTCGTTCTCTTTCGCACGCCTCGCGAGCTCACGCAGCCGGTTGTGCGTCGCATCCTCGGGCCATACCTCTACTCGCACCTGCGCGCGCGCGCGTGCGGAGGCAGGCTCTCCACCCGCCGACGGGATGTTGAACGCGTAGAGATCCTGCTTGTCGTCGTACACTCCGATGATGTCGCCCTCAGGCCTGACGATCGATACTTCGGCGTCTGCAAACTTGTCCCAGTTCCACAGCGTGATCGTATCGTTCATCTTGACGCCGCCGTCAAGGCACACTTCAAGCGTGCCACCGCCGCGCGATATCTGGCCAAGCGCCGCAAGGTCGACATCGGGAATCGCGGTCAGGTCGATTTCGCCAGCGTCCTTCCAGAATTCCTTCTTCACGCGGAGCTTCCATTCGTACACACGGACATGAAGCTTGGTTTGTCCGCTGACGGGAAGCAGCATTGCGCCGCCAGGAATTC
>JANNRO010000655.1:0-3029 GCA_031401505.1 Planctomycetia bacterium | reverse complement strand
ATGGCTCGTCAACCGCCGTGCGTCGCCGCCCGCGCGAGACGAGATCCAGAGATCATGCGCGTGGACGAACACGACGTCGGTCGCCGAGACCGACGGGTCCTGGAGAAGCAGCGTCTCCGTGGCACCGCCCGTGCTCCCCGTCGTCGGCTCCGCCGCGGCCGACTTCGCGGACGCGAGCCCCGTCGCGAGCCCAAGTAGGGCCAGGCTTAGAGTCCGGAATCGGGTCGCATGCATCGGGTGGCTCCGTCGCGTTCGGGGGCGCGGACTGTATCGGCGCCGCGTGGATCGCGGTACCCGGGGCGCATCCGGGAGGGGTGCGGAGATCGCGCGCTACTTCACGTTGCGCACGTCGATCGTGCAGCGCCTGCGAAACGCGTAGCCGGACTCCGACCACGTATCGCGGATCGTCTCGAGATCGGTGACGACGTGCCAGCGCGAGGTTCCATCGGCCGTCCCGTCGTAATGCGATACCTCGAGGTCGATCGCGTCGCCCGTCCACTCGCGTGCGGCGCGCGCAAGGAAGTCGACCTTCGTCCCCGCCTCGACGATCCACTCGAGCGTGCTCCAGGGGGACGGCGGCGCCGCGAGAAGGGGCGCGGTCACCGCGACGCCGAGTTCCTTCGCCTCGGCGGCGATCGTCCGCACGAGGTCATGCTCGATCCCTCGGCGGAACTTCGAGAAGTAGACGGCCTGCGGGTCGATCTTCGCGGCAGTCGCGCGCGCCCCGTCTTCGACGGCTTCGACGCGAGAGAGCGCCTCCAACACGGCCCGCTCGTGCGAGAGGAACGCCTTGCGGCGCGTCGGCGTCCGGCGCGCGCCGTCCTTCGACGCGCGCCACGGGCTGTCCTCGTGCGCGAAGAGCGGTCGCCACGCGCGCACCCAGGAGTCGGAGAGGCGCTCGAGCGCGACGAGCCGGGCGGCGAGCGTCCGCACGCGACCTTCTTCGGACGGAGTCACGCGGCCCCGCAGCCGAACCAACGTGTGAGGCAGTCCTTCATACGCCTTCGGTTCGGGACGTTCGAGGGCGGAGGCGAACGCGAAGGCGTCGCCGTCAACGACTGGCGACGCGAGCGGTCGGAGGGCGGTCGCAAGCGGCTCGGCGACGACGCGCGCGTGATCGATCATGAACTGCCCGGCCGAGAGCGGCGTTCCGATGCGCACGCGTTGCTCCGCGTCGATCCACACGTAGCCGTCCCAAGTCACCGGCTCGGCGTCGATCGCCGCCTGCGCCGCCTTCGCTCGTGCCGCGGGCGTCTCCTTCGCGTCGTCGGCCCCCGCTCGGCCCTCGTCGGGCCGAAAGCCCCCGAGTCCGACCAGCACGACGGTCGATAGAAACCACGCGCGGGCCGAACGGATGGACGTCATGGACTGCCTCCTCCGCGCATCCTGCGACCGAAGGAGCAGTGTGCATGCACAAGTTGTGCACGGCCCGGGTCGCCGGGCGTCACGCCAGCATCCCCCACGATTGGAGCAGGTCCCCGTCCCGAGCCCATCGCTCCCCGATGTCGGTCCGGTACATCATGTTGGGGATCAGGATGTTCTTGACGCGCGAGTACGCTTCCTTGCGCGCGTCGAGCATCGTGTTGGCCGTGCCGGTCACGACCAGCGAATAGCCCGACGCCCCCGAGAGCAGCCAGTCGCCGTTCTCGAAGCGCACCTCGCACGGATGGATGCCCTCGTTCATTTCGCGCCGCCAGAGGATGACGGCGTCCTCGGAGAAGCGCTGGAAGGCCTTCGGATCCTCGAACGGATACGGCGGCACCGCGATCACGACCCCGACCTGGAAGCCCTTCCGGGTCCTCAAGTGGTAGTCCTCGCCGCGCGCGAGCGCCGCGAAGAACTCGCCGATCGGCGAGAGAATCCCATCCATCTGGATGTTGTAGGTCGGGAAGCCGAAGCGGCAGGTCGCTTCGAGCGGCACGATCCCGCGATGGGTCGCGATGCAGTTGAGGTCGAAGTAGCCGACGTAGCCCGACGCCGCGAGCCGCTCCTCGAAGCGCAGCACCGTCTCGCGGACCAGGGTGTTCTCGCCCGACCAGAACATCGACGTGCCCATCTCGCCGGTGGAGGGCCCGATCTCGTCGTTCATCAGCCGCTTGTGCTCGAAGTTGATGCACGCCGGAAGGATGAACTTCTTCCCGTTGAAATAGGCTCCGACCGCGACCTCGACGCCGGTCGCGTGCTTCTGCACCTGGAAGCCCTGGATCTTCTTCCCCCAGCCGCGTTTGTAGAAGGACAGCATGTGGACGACGTCCTTGCCGTCCTCGTCCTGCCCGACGTACGAGAGCACCTTCTCGTTCTGCGCGGCGCCGTTGGGCTTGACGACGTAGCGATCCGGATGCTTCGTCACGAATTCGATCGCCGCGTCGAACGAGTCGAAGTCCCACGACGGGAGCACCGTCATGCCGACGGCCTTCATTTCGTTCTGGCCGAAGTCGCGGTCCAGCTCCAGCCTGTCGCCGTAGCTCGATCCGCCCACGACGGCCTTGCCCTTGCGGCGCAGTTCCTCGCACGTCGCGCCGTACTCGACGTCGTCGAACACGATGACGTCGGCCCAATCCACGTGCGGCTTCCATTCGTCGACCTTCTCGACGAAGCCGTCGCCGACGTTGCGTTCGGACTTGCCCTCGATCCAGAACCGGATCTCGTGCCCCTCGGTGAACATCTTCCGCGCGAGATCCATGATCCCGCCGAAGTTCGAGACAAAGAGGAACTTCGTGTACGTCGTCATGGCGGACAGCGTACCCGGTCGGTGTTCGATCGAAGCCGCGTCGCGTGGCGGGAACTTCGCGCTTTCCGTCGGCCCCGGACCGAAGTAGGTTGCGTCGAGCGGTATCCCGTCGTATCTCGGAGTTCCCCATGCACATTCTCTGGACCCTGCTCGTCGGCGCCATCATTGGCTGGGCGGCCGGCGCGATCATGAAGACCGGCGGGCAGATGGGCCTGCTCGCCAACATCGTCGTGGGCATCGTCGGCGCGCTGCTCGGCCACTTCCTCGCGCCGATGATCGGCGTCGGGGCGGAGAGTCA
>JANNRO010000654.1:0-10465 GCA_031401505.1 Planctomycetia bacterium | reverse complement strand
CGCCCCGATTCCAAACGCCTCGGGCGCAAACGTCGCGACCGTCTCCTGCTGGCGATAGACGGGTTCGCGCTCGACGAGGATCGAGCGCAGCAGCACGCCGAGCGCCTTGGCGTGAGAGATCCGCGCCCGCCGATCGTCGGTGGGCACGAACCGGTCGAGCAGTCGCTCGACGCCCAGACGCTCGAGCAGGTGGTTGAGCAGGGGGAGCGGGCCGAGGCGCTCGACGCGCAACTGCGACCTGCGGGAAGAGGAAACTTGACCGTTTGGCATACCTACGATAAACATATCGTAGGTATCGGCTGGATCCAAACTTCTTTTGTCCGAAACGCCTTCCAACCCCAGGTCCCCCGGAGCCCTCGCGCGCGTCGCCGCCCTCAAGGCGGAACTCGCCGAGCTCGGGCTCGCGTGCTCCGGAACGCTCTCGCGACGCATGATGAAGTGCGGAAAGTCGTACTGCCGCTGCCACGTCGACGTCGCCGCCCGGCACGGGCCCTACTACGAATGGACGCGCGTCGTGAAGGGACGCTTCACCAATACGAAGCTCTCGGAGGCCGAGGCTGAGCGATTCGCGTCCGCGATCAAGAACATGCGCGAGGCGCGGCGCCTGCTCCGCGCGTGGGAGCGCATCTCGATCACGCTGCTACGCGACGGCCCGGAACGTAAGCCTCGAAAAGACAATCACTTGCGCGAGGCGAAAGTGCGCAGGCCATCTGCGGAATGAGGGTCCCGACCCCCGCCTCCGCGCCGCCCTGGCTCGCATCGCCGCCCTCAAGGCGGAGCTCTCGGCACTCGGGATCCTGTGCGCAGGCACGCTGTCCAAGCGCATGAAGAAGTGCGGGCGTTCCTACTGCCGCTGCCACGTCGACGTGGCCGCGCGCCACGGTCCCTACTTCGAGTGGACGCGCATCGTGAAGGGACGCTTCACAAACACACTGCTCTCGGCAGAGGAAGCCGATCGACTCGCGCCCGCGATCAACAACATGCGCGCGGCGCGACGCCTGCTTCGCACGTGGGAACGCATTTCGATCACGCTGCTACGCGACGGCCCGAAACGTAAGCCTCGAAAAGGCAATCACTTGCGAGAGACGAAAGCGCGCAAGCCATCTGCGGAATGAAGGCCAGGTGATCGTGGCGAACCCGAATCAGCTCGCGCTGATCACGCAGAGCCACCGCGAGACGGATCGCCATGATGCGGAGCTGCTCGCCCGCCTCGGCCGCGCGGACTTGTCGCTCTTGCGTCCGGTCGAGCACCGAAGCGCGGCGAAGCAGGCCCACCTCGAAATGCTCAAGGCCCGTGACGCGCTGGTGCGAAGCCGGACCCTTCTGGTCATCCTCGCGCACCGGAGGAAGGCGGGGCTCGAGTCGTCCTTCGACGCGCGAGGTCCGCCGGTGGCTGGTTGAGCACGTGACCAGCGAGGCGAACGCACCCGAGGCGAAAACGCGACCGAGGTGAAGGGGCCAGGGATTCGTTGCGCCATTTCGAGTCGCGCGACCCTGGCGCGCAGCGCGGCGAGTGCATCGTCCGTGACGGCGTCGGTCGTCGCACCGGGCGAGGGGCCCGCCGAATCCAGACGGAAGCCGTGGACCCCGAAACTCCGATCCGGGCAGCGATTTCTCTACGAAAGTCGCAGAAGGTCTTGGCTGACAGCAGGGGTAGGTGTTCCCTCCTTCCCCGCGCCCCTACCACCCCGCCTCCGTCACCCTCCGTCGCGCAGGCCCCGGGAATCCGGGCGTCGGACCCGGGTCCCGGGCCTGATTCGACTCCGATTTGGCGACGGGCGCCCCCCCGGATTTCGGCGCTTCCATTCGCGGCGAAGCGCGTTTGCATAGGGGTATGCCGCCGATCCGAAACCCCCTCGCGACCCGGCTCGACTCGCCCGGGGCGCGGCGGCGCGTGCCCGACGACGACCTCGTCGTCCGGGCGGGGCAGGGCGACGTCGAGGCCTTCGGCGTTCTCCTCGACCGGCATCAGGGCGCGGTCTACCGCTACTGCTGGCGCATCTTCCGCAACCACCACACGGCGGAGGACCTCGCGCAGGAGTTCTTCGTCAAGTTGTTCCGCAACGCGGCGAAGTACGAGCCGTCGGGACACTTCACGACGTTCATGTACCGCGTGCTGACCAACCTCTGCTTCGACGCGCTGCGACGCCGCAAACGTCGCAAGTCGACCGAGTCGCTCCAACTCGATCCGGTCCTCTCCGAAGGCACGGAACTCGAACCCGAAGCGCCGGAATTCGACCTCGACGCCGGGCTCGTCCGTTTGGAGGCGGGCGACGCCGTTCACAACGCGCTGGAGGCGCTGCCCGAGCACGTGCGCAAGGCCGTCGAACTGCGCGAGTTCGAGGGACTGTCCTATCGGGAAATCGCGCGCGTCCTCGATCTGTCGTTGAACGAGGTGAAGGTCATCCTCCATCGCGGGCGCAAGATGCTCGCACGCGCGCTCGCGCGCACGCCCGTCGGGCGCCAGTTCGGTCTCGCCATGCGCAGCTCCGACGACGCGTCGCGGGATGGCGACGGCCTCTCCGATCTTGCCGGAACCGATCCGGCGGGAGATGCGTCGTGAAGAGCCCGCACCTCGCCGACCCGTCTCCCTCGCCGTTCGAGTCGGGGATCTGGGGCACGAAGGAAAACCCGTGTCCGTCCGAGCGCATCCTCGCGGCCCACGTGGACGGTCAATTGGACGCTTCGCGCTCCGAGGTCGTCGAGGCGCATCTCGACGGCTGCGCCGACTGCGCGCGTTCGGCCCGTCGCGTCGAGGGGATGTCGAACCTGCTGCGCACGTGGGAAGCGCGGTCGCGCGTCGAGGCACCGTCGCGGTTGTCGGCCGCCGTGTTGCGCACGGTCGCGCCCGAGGCGGCGGCGCTACGGCGCGAGTCGCTGCGCGTGTCGGCGCGCGCCTATGCGCTGGCAGCGAGCGTCGTGCTGGCGATCGGTGCCGGCGTCGCCGCGGCGTTCTACTCGCCCCGCGTGGCCGAACTGGCGTCGCGCGAGGAGTCGCGCGTGTGGGCGGGGGCCGTCGATGCCGTCGATGCCGTCGCACCGCAAGCGGCTTCGCTCGCGTTCGATTTCGAGGGGCTCCGTGCGGTCACGAATCGTGGGAACGCGGCGACATCGGCGCTTCTCTCGGCCGCCACGCCCGCACGGCCTGAGCCCGTGGCGACGTCGCTCGCGGCGTTCGCCGAAGGCGCGTACCCGCCCCTTCCCGATCAGGCCGCGACGTGGGCGTTCGTGCGGTACTCGTCGTTCCTCGATACGCAGGTGCGGGTCGACGAAGACGTCTACATCGTCTATGACCGCGCGCTGCCCTCCATCGCTGCCGCGCCCTACGCGCGCGTTCGGCGACTCGAGGCGTGGTACGCCGAGCGGGCGCGCCGGGCGTCCGAGCCCGTGACGCTCGATCCGGCGGCGCCGGGCCTGTCGGTGCTCGACGTGCTGCCACTTCCCTCGGCGGCCGAGATGCCGGCGTTCCTCGCGCGGCTGCCGATGTTCGTCGAACCGGCGTCGCGTCGGTCGGGCGGGCTCGTGGTGCGCACGCTTCCCGGCCGCGGGAGTGCCGCCATTTCCGCGGGGGCAGGCAGCCCCGCCGACGCTGGCAGTGCCGCCGGGGCCGGGGTCGCCGACGGCGACGACGTCGAGGATCTCGCCTCCGCCGTGGCGGGCAAGCGTGTGAGCATCCGACCCGACACGTCCGTCGAGCGCACGTCGCTCTCGCTCGACGTCGCGCCGACGTCGCTGGCCATCCTGATTCCCGCCGGCGAGTTGCTGGCGGGCGGCGTCATGTCGGGTGACGTCAAGTCGGGTACCGGCTCGACCGACGGGGCCGGTGACCGCGTCGTCACCGAGGGCCTCTGGCTGCCCGCGTCGTCGGTGTCTCGCACCGTCGTGCTCACCTGCCTGCCGATTTCGCGCAAGGCCGGCGTCGTCGGCCAGATCCCCTTTCCGACCGGGCTCGTCGCCGGCCCCGAACTCCGTGGTCTCCTCGCCTATCGCGCCGATCGCGATGGCGTCATCGCGCTCGTCGACGGTCAGGTGACCGACGCGGCGCTCGATCGCGGCCTCGACGGACGAACCAGCCTGCTCGCGCTCTACGATCGTTCGAGCCCGGACATCGAAGTCGCGAAGGGTTTGGCGAAGGAATTCGCCTCGCGGTTCGCGGACGGCACCGCCGGGTTCGTGGTTTCCGATCCGAACGGCCGATTCCAAGGGCTCGAGCACACCGCCTTCCGCGGTGCGGCGCGCCGCACGCTGCTCGAGCGGCTGCTCGTCGGCTATCTCGTCGAATCGCGCACGCGCACGTCGATCGACGCGCCTCGGTCCGGTGTGGCGGTCGAGGTCGCGCTCGCCCGCCTCGCCGAACGGGCGCCGTGGCTCGCGACGACCGCATCGACGACGCGTCTTCACCGCGGCGGCGGCGTGCCCGCGGCTCCGGGTCGTCCGGCTCCCGCCGCTGCCGGGACCGGCGGCGCGACCCCGACCCACCCGGTGCCTTCGCCGACTCCTTCGCAGATGCCCCATCGGCTGTCGGGCGAGGATCCTCGATCGGGGCTGCGACTCGAAGGCGTGCCCGGCGAGCCCTCGAAGCCGCCGCTCGTGTCCGGATTGGTTCCGGGGATTCGCTGACGCAGACGGAATCGGTCCGTCCGACACGTGTCCCGTCGCCTCTTCGGTGCTGCCTGTTCGCGGGTGCCCGTTCGGAGTCGACGCCTCGAAGTGCGCGACGCGAAGAGATGGCTCGCCGTGGCTCGTAGGCTCGCGACCCACGGGAGCCCGATCGGATTCGCCGACACGCGGATCGCCGACGCGTGCCTCGTCGACGGCGCCGCGCGGCGGACGCGCAACCACAGCCATTTCGCACGGGTTCCGGGACCCGAGTTGGCTCGACCCGGTTTCGGGAGCGGGGTCCGGGGGCTACGGGACGCGTCTACGGGACGTAGTGCCAGACTTCGCGGCCGAGAATCAACAGCGAGACTTCGGCTTCGAACTTGCTGCTGCTCGCGCGCTGGACGAGCTCGCTCACGCGCTTGGCGAGTCGCTTCGCTTCGGTGCGGTCGCAGCCGTCGTTCATCGTCACGTCCACTCGGTACCGCTTGCTCGACTCGCGCCAATTGAACGCGGTGATCGAGGAGAAGCACTCGTCGGCGCCGAGCGACTCGTTGATCGCGAGTCGGATCGTCTCCATCTCCTCGGCCGGCGGCACGTAACTCGATTCTTGCGCGAAAACCCGCTTCTCGTAGATGAAGTGGTAGGACGCGTAGCCGAAGGCCATGAGGCCCACAAACATGGCGCAGGTGACGACGGGGTTGTTTCGACGTGCCATGGTTTGCTTCGGGCGGGTCCTCCCGCCGGGGAGGCTCGATCTCGTTCGGCGTGACGCCTCATTCGGCGTGACATCTCTTTCGGCCTGACAGGGGGCGTGGCTTGATCCTTCCCGTGAGCACGCCCCGATCCGACACCGAACGGGACCGAGACACGGGGTCCGGTTCGAACCCCGCTTCCCGCACCTCCTCGCCGTTCCCCTCCCGGTTCGACGTCGTCGTTCTCGGGGCCGGGGCGGCGGGGCTCTGGGCCGCCGCGACGGCGGCCGGGCGAGGGCGTCGCGTGCTTCTGCTCGAAAAAAACGCCCGTGTCGGGGTCAAGGTCCTCGCGAGCGGCGGTGGACACTGCAACCTGACGACGACGCTTCCCGTGCCCGCGCTGCTCGAGGCGTTCGGACGCGAGGGCGGGAGATTCCTCGGCACCAGCGTGCGTCGTCTGCCGCCATCGGCGTTGCGTGCCGCGTTCGACGCACTGGGCGTGCCGACCCGCGAAGGGGAACTCGAGAAGGTCTGGCCGGTTTCGAATCGGGCGCGCGATGTCGTCGGCGCCCTCGTCCGACGGGCGGATGCCGCGGGCGTCGAAATCCGTACCGGGACGCCGTGTCGGGACCTGGCTCGAACGGCCGACGGGTTTCTCGTCCGCACGGCCGTGGGAGACGTCGTCGGTTCTCGCGTGATCGTGACGGTGGGGGGGAAGTCGTACCCGCGCGCCGGTACCACCGGCGACGGATATGGCTGGCTCGAAGCGCTCGGTCACGCGATCACGCCGCTGGTTCCGGCGCTGGCGCCGCTGGTCGTGGAACTGCCCTGGGTGCGTGCGTTGACCGGCATCGCGGAACAGGTCGCCCGCGTGCGCGTGACCCGGGGCGGGCTCACGCTCGCGGATCGCCGACGTCCGATCCTGTTCACCCATCTGGGGCTCTCGGGCCCCGGGCCGATGGACGTGTCGAAATGGTTCGAGCGGCCGTCGACGGACGAACGACCGATCCTGCATGTCGACTTCCTGCCCGAGTTCGCCGAGGCGGGCCTTCGCGCGCGGCTCGACGCCGCGATCGCGGCGGCACCGGCGGGTCGCCTGGCCCGTGCGATCCCCGGAGATCTCCCGGCGCGCCTCGTCGCGGCGCTTTCGACCGCCGCCGGGATCGACGTCCAAGGGCGTGCCGGGGAAACGCCTCGCGCCGCCCGACACGAGCTGGTGCGCGCACTGAAGGACCTCGTCCTGCCCGTCGCGGGAACGCGGGGCTTCGACTTCGCCGAGGTGACGGCCGGCGGCGTCGAGCTCGGCGAGGTCGACCCCTCGACCATGGAGTCCCGCCTCGTTCCGGGGCTTTTCATCGCGGGTGAGATCCTCGATCTGGACGGGCCGATCGGCGGGTTCAATTTCCAGGCGGCGTTCTCCACCGCCGAGGCGGCGGGGATGGCCGTCTGACGCCGATCCGCGGGTAGAACCGGGGCCATGCCCGCTCACTCCCACGCGCCGCTCCCTCCGGAACATCGCGAGACCGTCGATCTGTGGGTCTCCGACTTCCTCGATCGCCCGCAGGCCCGCGACGTCGTCTCGCGCGTCGGACCCCACGCGGGCGAGGTGCTTTCGACGTATCTCGAAGCGGCGTCACACGGTCGCGCGCCCGCCGATGTCGACTACGAGGCCGTCTCCCATGCACTGCTCGGTCACGTCGCTTCGCTCGCGATCGAATCCGCGCGTCGGGGGGCGGTTCCCGAACTCGTCGCCGCGTTCCTCTCCGACCTCGAAGACGTCGGGCGCCTCTCGCAAGGTCGGGCGCTCGGATCGGGCGTACGCGCGATGGCCGCCGCCTATCGTGATCGGGCGGCCGGGAAGGCGCCCGATCTCACGCGCCCGGGCGAAAAACTCGGACGCAACGACCCGTGCCCCTGTGGAAGCGGACGCAAGTACAAGCAGTGCTGCCTGAAACTCGCATGATCTGCGGGACTGTGGCCCGAGCGGAGTCGGGGCCCGCGATCACCTCGTGAGCGCGTAGCCGCGATCGGGCGTCGGCGCCGGGGGAGGCGGCGGCAGCGGTGCGGATGCGCCGGGAGGAGCGTCCATCTCGGGCTGCATCTCGGGTCCCATCTGCGGGCCCATCTCGGGCCGCATCTCGGGTCCCATCTCGGGAATTGACGGCGAGTCGATCGGTGTCGTCGTGTTCGGGCCGACGGGGCGACGCTCGATGCGCGTACCCGTACGCACGGCCACGCGACGCTCGCCGACCTTGACGCGTTCGACGCGCATGCTGACGACCGTCGGAGTGCGGCGCTCGCCGATCACGACCTCACGCAGTACGCCGTTGCGATCCGCCCGTTGGCCATAGATCGGCGTCACGACCATCTCGGTGACCGGCACCGTGCGCTCCTCGAAGATCGGGATCGACCGTTGCTCGAAGATGGGCGTCTCGACGTCCTCGTACCCCATGGGCGCGGCCTCAGGCGCCGCGCTCGGTACCGGCGGCGGCGCACACACCGGGGCGGGCGCATCGATCGGCTCTGCCACAGGGGCCGGTCCGTAGGCAACGGGGGCCGGTGCATAGACCTGCTCGGGAGCCGGGGCGTACATGGGTGCAGGCGGCGCGTAGTACGCCGGCGCAGGCAGCGGTGCGTACATCGGTGCAGGCGGCGGACAGCACACCGGCGGGGGCGGCGGTGGGTAGGCGTACACCACCCGCGGACGAGAACTGGCGAACGCCGCTCCGATGCCGAACGCGGTCAAGCCAAAGGCGAGAGCGCCCCACCCATTGTTGTTGCCGTAGTACCCGTGGCCGTGTCGTCCGGAGTGCCCGTGTCCGCCGGAGTGCCCGTGTCGGCCCGAGTTCCCGTGACCGCCGGAGTACCCTTGACCACCCGAACTTCGTTGGCCACCCGACTGTCCGCGCCCGCTACGCCCGCGAGCCCAGGCAGCGGGGGCGAAGGCGGGCATCACCGTGGTGGCGACGAGCAGCAACGCGAGCGAGCGACGAACCATAGGGACCTCCGGGCCCGTCGGGGGGCCCACGACCAGACGACGTGAAGTATGCCGCGCCCGGCGGGGCGCGCGCGAAAACGACCTCGCCGGCCGCCTCCCATCGAGGGGGGCGACCGGCGAGGGCGCCGGACCGCGATCAGCGACGAGCGATGTAGGGCGCCGGAACGACTTCGAACTCGTCATGGCGGGTCCGACCGAACTCGCCACGGGGGAACTCGCCGCGACCTCGGCGCTCGAGTCGGTCCCGGGCGCCGGCGCCCGCGGTCACGTATCGACCGGGCACCCACTCCTCGTGGTTGACCACGCGGGTGACCTCGGCTCGCACGAGGACGCGCTCCATCCGCGTGCCGACCTCCACCTGTTCGTGTCGCTCGCCGATCTTCACGCGCTCCTTGCGCTCGCCGACCTTCACCTGCTCGGTGCGCTGGCCGACGACGACCTTGTGCGACCGACCCGAGCGCGGGTCCACGACCCGCTTGTAGACCGGCACCACGTGGTTCTCGAAGAGCGGGATGCACACGACGTCATAGATCGGAACGCAACGGTCCTCGAAGACGGGGACGAGACGATCCTCATAGACCGCGGGTTCGCAAACGGTCACGGAACGCACCTCGAGATGCGCCGGGATGAATTCCCGCGCGGGCTCGAACCCGCCGCGATGCCGCCCACCGTCGCCGTCGTGTGCGCCGAACGCCGGCGCGCCGAACGGCGCCGATCCTTCCGGGACGAACTGGCGCCCGGGGTTCGCGGGGCGCACGGGTACGTACGGGACGGGCTCGACGTGTACGCGCGGTCGCGGCGCGTGCGCCGACGTCCCGACGCCGATGCCGAAGAATCCACTTGGAGCGCGGCCGTCTCGGAATCCGACGCCGAAGTCAATGTGGACGTCATCGGCGCGCGCGGGCGCGGCGAAGGCAACGAGACCGAGGAGAGACGCGGTGGCGAGGGAGAGACGAATCACGGGGCACCTCCAGTCCGGCCGAGGCCGGATATGAAGGGTCATTCGCGAGAACCGTGCCACACTCGCTCGGGTCACGTATTGGTCGTCGTAAGTTGATGTAGTTACTGGAGATGCGGACGATGGACTGGGAATGGGCGGCGGGAAGGGGAGGGTCGGTGTCCTCTGGCTGCGGACATTCTCCGAATTCGAACCGACGGGTCTGTCGATCGCGTTCGGCGCGATCGCCCGCGTACGCTCTTTCGATGGTCGTCGACGCGAATCTCCCCGAACCCGAGCGAGCGCCGCCCCGCGGCGTCCCGCGGTGGTTGTGGCCGCCGCCCGGGGCCGTCGTCCGACGCGTCGTGTTTCGCGAGGAAACGTCGAACGGTGGGTCGCTCTTCTTCGTCGTGGGTGGCAGTTCCCCCGAGTCCCCCGAGCGGTTCCATTTGCATGCGCTCCAATGGCTCTGTGCCGACTACTCGCGAGACGAGGCGGGGCCGGCCGCGCCCGCGGTCGTGGACACCGTGCTCGAGATTGCGAAGACGTCGCTGCCCGCCGGACGCGTGGGCCACGCGTACGCGCTGAACGGACAGGCGCTGGGTGCTCCCGGCAACCGCGCCGCCCGCGGCGCGCTCTGGCGCTATGCGCGCTCCGTGCTCGGCAACGCGCCCGACGCCGATCCCGAGGGCGCTTCGGACGACGACTTCTGAAGCGTCCGATGCACGTCGGTCAGCGGACCAGCAAGTAGACCGAGACCCCCGCGCACAGGACCGCCGTCGTGAGCCGGATGAACCCGACGCCCCGGCGGATGGCGGTGTGCGCGCCGAGCAGGCCGCCGATCAGATTGGCCGCCGCCATCGGCAGCGCGACCGACCAGAGGACGGCGCCTTTGGCGAGGAACACGGTCAGAGCGCCGGCGTTGGTCGCCCAATTGACGGCCTTCGTCGTGCCGGTCGCGTCGAGCGCGGGTAGCGCGAAGAACGTCGTGAAGACCCAGAAGAGGAACAGCCCCGTGCCCGGGCCGATCAGGCCGTCGTAGATGCCGATCGCGCCGACGAGCACGAGACCCCACGTCCGATGGGCGTGCACGACCGTCGGCTCGGGGCGCTTCCGGAGCACGCGCACCACCTGATGGACCGACAGCGCCAGGAAGCAGACGGCGAAGGCCGGCTCGACGACGTGCTTCGCGTCCTTCAGGACCTCGAGATAGCCGAGGGTCCCCGCCAGCGATCC
>JANNRO010000653.1:0-10407 GCA_031401505.1 Planctomycetia bacterium | reverse complement strand
TATTTGTTCGACCCGGGCTCGGGTCGTATGTTTATAGAAATACCATAAAATCTATAAACATGTGACTCCGGAGGAGTCAAATTAACAATACCAAAGGCGAGGATCCGATAATTATTGGATCATAATCCATTTCGGCCGCCTCGAACCCGGAGCCCGATTCATGCTGACGCTCGAGAACTACGTCGAAGGCCGCTGGCAGGCGGGCACGGGCAAACTCGTCGATCTCCACGACCCGACGACGGGCGAGGTTGTCGCACGCACGGGGACGGGTGGCGTCGACATGAAGGCGGCGCTCACGTACGCCCGTGACGTCGGGGGCCCGAGTCTGCGCGCCATGACGTTCGCCTCCCGGGGCGAGATGCTTCTGGCCGTCAGCAAGGCGATCTTCGCCCATCGCGACGCACTGATCGAACTCGCGATTGCGAACGGGGGCAACACGCGCAAGGACGCGAAATTCGACATCGACGGCGCCACCGGCACGCTCGCGGCGTACGGCGAGTGGGGGAGGAAACTCGGCGATACGAACGTGATGCTCGACGGCGAGGGCCTCCAGTTGGGCCGCACGCCGCGTCTGTGGGGGCAGCACGTGATGCTCGCCCGACGCGGCGTCGCGGTCCACGTCAACGCGTTCAATTTTCCGGCGTGGGGCCTCGCCGAGAAGGCCGCGCTCGCATGGCTCGTCGGCATGCCCGTCGTCACCAAGCCCGCGACCGCGACGGCGGTCGTCGCCGAGCGCGTCGTGCGCATCCTCGTCGACGCGAACGTGCTGCCAGCGGGCGCGCTGACGCTGGTCTGCGGCTCGGCCGGAGACCTGCTCGCGCACCTGGAATCGCAGGACGTGCTCGCGTTCACGGGATCGGCCGACACCGGATATCTGCTTCGCAGCCAGGAGCGGCTCCTGCGCAGGAGCGTGCGCGTCAACGTCGAGGCCGACAGCCTGAACTCCGCGGTGCTCGCCCCCGACGTCGAGGCGGGCTCCGAGACCTGGAACCTCTTCCTGCGCGACGTCGTGACCGACATGACGCAGAAGGCAGGGCAGAAGTGCACGGCGATCCGTCGGATTCTGGTCCCGACGTCCAGGCTGGCCGAGGTCGAGTCCGAGCTTCGGGATCGTCTCGCCGCGATCCGGATCGGCAATCCGGCCGACGAGGGCGTCGTGATGGGGCCGCTCGCGACGGCGTCACAACTCGCGGACGCGAAGTCGGGCATCGCGAAGCTCCTGACGGAGTGCGACGTCGTCTTCGGTTCGACGTCGGCGCCGACGCTGGTCGGTACGCCGCAGGGCAAGGGCTGGTTCGTCGGCCCGATGCTGCTGCGCGCGCGGGATTCGGCCACGAGTCGCGTCGTCCACGAACACGAGGTCTTCGGTCCCGTCTCGACGATCCTCCCGTACGACGGGTCGGCCTCGTCGGCGGCCGAGCTCGTCCGCCGGGGCGATGGAAGCCTCGTGGCGAGCGTATTCGGCGACGATCGCGACTTCGTGCGCGAGCTGATCCTCGAGATCGGCGCATGGCACGGGCGGCTCTATCTCGGGTCGGCGAACATGGCGGGACAGTCACCCGGCCCCGGCACCGTGCTGCCCGGGACGGTCCACGGCGGGCCGGGTCGCGCGGGCGGCGGCGAGGAACTCGGTCAGTTCCGCGGCATGGCGCTCTACCAGCAGCGGACCGCGCTCGAGGGCGATCGTGCGCAGATCGACAAGATGTTCCCCCCTGCCGTCAAGGCGCCGCCCGTCACCGGCTAGCGTTCGCCTCCCAACAGTGTCAGACACAATCAGGAGAGCAACCGCTTCGTCTCCCGATTGTGTCTGACACCGATCGGAGACGAACGGTGGGTTATCCGCCCATGCCCCCGGGTCCGCCGGGAGGTGCGCCACCGGGACCTCCGGGGCCACCGCGACCGCGGCCCTGGAACTCGCCTTTGGGCTGGTAGCCCGCGTCTTCGCGACCCCGCCGGGCGGAGTCGGCGATCCCACCGGGAATCGTGCCCACGATGTACGACATGCCGCCGCTGACCGCCGTCCCCGAGCCCTCGCCGGCGTTGTCCGAGAGGATGTTGTAGACGGCGCTGACGAAGGGGCGGACCCAGACGTTCTTCTCGTTGGCCAGCACTTCCTTCTTCACGAATTCGGCGCTCTTGGGGTCCATGATCTCGGTCAACGCCCACAGCGCGAAGCCGCGCTTGTTGCCCGCCCCGTTCTTCTTGATCTCGTGCTCGAGCGCCCGCGCCGCGTCGGCGTCTTTTTCGAAGTGGGCCAGCCCGATCGCCGCGCCGGCGAATTGCACGTCGTTGCGCGAACTACCGAGTTCCCGGACCAGCTGCTTGCGCGCCGTCTCGAGCTTTGCGCCGCACCGACCGAGCGCCCGGCACACGTTCGCGTAGATCTGCTCGTTCTTCTCCCGCGAGAGTCGCTTGGTCAGCGCCTCGACGGCGGTCTGGCTGCCGATGTACTCGAGGCTCACGATCGTGTTGCTGCGCACGTCGTCGACCTTCTCGTCGAGGAAGCCGAGCAACGTCGGCACCGCGACCTCGAGTCCGGGGCGTCCGAGGCCCCGGACGATCGCGATCCGGAGCGCGGTGTCCTTTTGTGCCTCGATCGCGAGCGAGAGGAGCGCGTGGACGCAGTCGTCCTTCTGGTCCTGCGCCAGAAACTCGCGGATCGCGCTCGCGCGCGCCAGTGCGTCGGCCGTCGCCTTGATCCGATCGATCGCCTTTTCGATCCACGCGGCGCGAAGGTCGGTTGCCGGAGCGGCCGGGTCGGCCGCCATGCCGGGTTCGCCCGCCATCGCGGGATCGACGGGCACGGCGGGACCGGTCGGCGCCACGGGCGCGGGCGGCGCCGCGAGCGGGGGCGTGCCCGCGTGCGCCGCCTCCGCCGCGAGCGCGCGCGTCATCATGTCGAGCAGCGCGTCGACGGATGGTTGCCCGTGCGCGTGCGACCAATACTCACGCTTCTCGTAGAGCGTGCCGTCGCTGTACGCGAAAATGTGCTGCGGCGAGACGATGAGCGAGCCGAGCGGGAAGCGCGAACGCAATTCGTCGAAGTCGGTGCCCGAGGCGTCGGCGTACACGATGACGCAGGCGAATCCCTTGGACTTCTCGACGACCGCCGGATCGCGATAGGTGTTGTCGCGAAGTTCGCGACCCGCGGGCTCGGCCTTCCCCCCGTCGACTTTCGAGGCGTTGATCGCCACGAACAGGGGCTTGCCGTCGCGCTTGGCGGCCGCGATGGCGTCGGCGACCTTCGGATGCCACGCGATCTCGGGTTTGACGGTCGGGAGCGGGGGGAGGGCGGGGCCCTTGGGTGCCGCGGTACCGTCGGCGACGACGGGCGACGACGATCCGGCGAGCACGGCGACGGCGACGAATGCGACGACGAGCGACGAGGCGAGGGCGATGCGCACGATGACACCTCCAGGAGGCCATCGTGAGGATAGCCGAAGGAGGGTCGTCTCCGGGTGATCCGATCGCGGGACGGGGCTCGCGTCCGACCGGACGAACCCGTCTACGAGGTCAGGATCGCCTTCAACGTCGCGTTGACGAGGACGGGATCGCCCTTGCCGCCGAGCGCCTTCATGGCGAGCCCTACGAGCTTGCCGATGGCCTTTTCGTTGCCCGCCCGGACCGATGCGGCGGCCTCGGGCGCGGCTTCGACGGCCTTCTCGCAGGCGGTGCGGACGGCGGCGGGGTCGGATACCTGCGCGAGCCCGGCCTTCTCGACGATGGCCCGCGGGGCCTCGCCGGTCTCCCACATCGTCTTCAAGACCTGCTTCGCGGTGCCCGTGTTGATCGTTCTCTCGTCGAGCAGCGCCGCCAACTCGCCGAGTCGCTCCGACGCGAAGGGCACCGCTTCGATGCCCCGATCGAGTTCCTTCAACTTCGCGAAGACCTCGCCGGTCAGGAGGTTCGCGACGGTCTTGGCGCCCGCCCCGCCGCGGAGCGCGCCCTCGTACCAATCCGATACCGCCCGCTCGGCGGTCAGGACGCCCGCGTCGTAGGCGGAAAGCGTGAGGGTGGTCATGTAGCGCGCCCGGCGCGATCGAGGCATCTCGGGGAGCGAGGCGCGCTCGCGAGCGACCAGCGCGTCGTCGACGTCCACGGGGGGCACGTCGGGCTCGGGGAAGTAGCGGTAGTCGTCGGCCGACTCCTTGAAGCGCTGGTGAAACGTCTCGCCCTTCGGGTCGTCCCAACCGCGGGTGGAGCGAGGCGTGTTCTTCATCGTCGCGCCCTTCGCGCGGTACTCGGCGTCCTGACGCGCGGTCTCGAACCGGATCGCGCGTTCGACGCCACCGACCGAATTGACGTTCTTGACCTCGACGATCGGGGTGCGGTCCCCGTTCGCGTAGGCGAGATTCACGTTGGGCTCGCAGCGGAGGTTGCCCTCCTGCATGTTGCCTTCCGACACGCCCGCGTACGCGACGATGCGGCGCAATTCGTCGAGATAACGCCCCGCCTCCTCCGCCGACGCGAGGTCGGGTTCGGACACGATCTCGAGCAGCGGCGTCCCGCACCGATTGAGATCGATGCGGCTGACGGGCGTGCCCGGCACGTGGAACGACTTGCCCGTGTCTTCCTCGAGATGCGCACGGATGATGCGCACGATCTTCGGTCGCCCGTCGTCGCCGTCGATCTCGATGCCGCCTCCGAAACAGAGCGGGACGTCGTATTGACTGATCTGATAGCCCTTGGGCAGGTCGGGATAAAAGTAGTTCTTCCGGTCCCACTTCGTGCGGCGCGCGATCGAGCATCCGAGTGCCAGCCCGCCGCGAACCGCGAGGCGCAACGCCTCGCCGTTCAACACGGGAAGCGCACCGGGCAGTCCGACACAGACCGGGCACACGTGCGTGTTCGGGTCCGCGCCGTAGACGGCCCGGCACGGACAGAAGCACTTCGTCGTCGTTTTCAGCTGGAGGTGGACCTCCATGCCGACGATGAGGCGCCCCTCGGACGCGAGCGGGGAAATGGTCATCGGTCCGTCCGCGTCGCGAGATCGGGTGGCGCGTAGGCGAGACCCGTCGCCTCTCGGATCGCGGTCCCGACGCCGAAACAGAGGTCGTCGCGGCCGTCGGCGGCCCAGACCTGGAGTCCGATCGGCAATCCGGTGCCGGTGCGCGGCCCGGGAACGCTGATCGCGGGCGTGCCGGCGAGATTCGCCGTGACCGTCAGCACGTCGCAGAGGTACATCGCGAGCGGGTCGTCGGACTTCTCGCCCGCGCGAAACGCGGGGAAGGGACTCGTGGCCGAAAGCAGCACGTCGCACCGCGTGAACGCGTCGGCGACCTCTCCGCGCAGTTGCGCCTGGACCGCGAGCGCCTTCTTGTAGTAGGCGTCGGCGTAGCCGGCCGAGAGCGCGAACGTGCCGAGCAGGATGCGCCGCTTGACCTCCGCGCCGAACCCCGTGTCCCGGCTCGCGGCGTAGAGCGTCTCGAGATCGTCATCCGGGACGCGCAATCCGTAGCGAATGCCGTCGAAGCGCGCGAGATTGCTCGACGCCTCGGCGGTCGCGACGAGGTAATAGACGGGAATCCCGTACCGGGCCGATGGGATCGAGAGGCGCACGGTCGAGGCCCCCGCCGCCTCGAGCGACTGGCGGGCGCGACCGACGGCCTCGCGTACCTCGCCGTCGCCTCCCGAGGCCGGTACCTCGAGTTCTTCGACGAGTCCGATCCGAAGCCCGCCAAGCGAGGCGGGCCCGCCCACGACGGGCGAGGCGAACGTCCGCGTCGTGCCGTCCAGGGCGTCGACGCCCTCGATCACGCGTTGGAAGACGGCGGCGTCCTCGACCGATCGTCCGAGGGGACCGATCTGGTCGAGACTCGACGCGAACGCGGTCAATCCCGAGCGGGATACGCGTCCGTACGTCGGCTTGTGGCCGACCACGCCGCAGAGCGCCGCCGGTTGACGCACGGAGCCACCCGTTTCCGAACCGAGCGAGAGGGGCACCATGCCCGCCGCGACCGCCGCGGCGCTGCCGCCCGACGAACCGCCGGGCACGCGCGCGAGGTCGTACGGATTGCGCGTGGCGCCGAACGCCGAGTTCTCGGTCGAGGAGCCCATCGCGAACTCGTCGAGGTTCGTCTTCCCGACGACGCAGGCGCCGGCTGCGACCGCACGGGCGACGACCGTCGCGTCGCGCGGCGGAACGTAGTGCGCGAGAATTTTCGACGCACAGGTCATGGGGACGCCCGCGACGGCGATGTTGTCCTTGATCGCGATCGGAACGCCCGCGAGTGGTCCTGCGATTTCGCCACGGGACACCCGTCCGTCGACCGCTTCAGCCTGACGTCGCGCGAGGTCGGCGCTGACATGGAGGAAAGCCCGAACCCGTGGATCGAGCGCCGCGATGCGCGCGAGCGAACGCTCGACGAGATCGGCGGCCTTCCATTCGCCGCGCCCGACGCGAGCGGCGATCTCGGCGACGGGGGCGTCGAGCGGCGACGGAGTCATGCGTCGCCGTCCAGGACCTTGGGCACGAGGAAGAACACGTCGTCGTGCGCAGGGGCGTTCTTCATCGCGTCTTCGCGCGGGACCGACGGCCTCGGGTCGTCGGAGCGAAGCGAGCCCGAGGGTACGGGCGTCGCCGCGCCGACGGACGACGCGGCCGCGTCGACCCCCGACCCCGAGAGGGCGTCGACGTGCGCGAGGATGCGCGAGAGATCGATCACGGCGCGCGCGACCTCGGCGTCGGACAGGGCGAGGCGCGCGAGCGACGCCGTGCGGCGTACGAGGGCTTGGGTGACGTTCACGGCGGGGAGGATGCCATCAGCGCGGGGACGCGCCGCGCTTGGACCGCGGCGGGGCGGCCGCGCGTTCGTGCACTTCCTGTCCGTCGCGGTACATGACGAGGCGCGCCTTGCGCTGGGCCTTCCACTCCGCGATGAATCTCGAAACGGCGGGGAGTCGGCGGGGGTCGGGTCGCTCGCGATCGGCGATCAGGAACAGCGTGCCCGAGTCGATCGCGTCGAAGAACCCGCCGATCCTGTCGGGCTTCAACTCGTCGGATCCGAATCCCATGAGCCAAAGGCACTGGAACGACGCGCAGTGCATCGGCCGGGTGGCGTGGATCGCGCACCCGGTCGCCGGAATGCAGTGCTTGCAGAACGTGTCGGCCGGCTTGTGCAACTCGGGGTACTCGGGCCAGTCGATCGACGGGAGCTTGCAGCACAGGTCGCAGGGCCCGCAGGAACGTCCGCCGGGACGGCTCGCGGGCGGGGGAATCGGGGCCGGAGTCATTGGCACGATCCTACGCCGGTCGGTGCCCAACCGGCTCACAGACGCTCAGAGCGCGTGAAGGAATCGTGGGAGGGCCAAAGGCCGAGCGATTGAGGCACGAGGCAAGGAGCGAGGAGGAGCCGTACGGGCACGAAGGAGTACGTCGACGACGAGCGACGATGCATCGGGGCGCAAGCGCCGGCCGACGCCCCGCATGATTCCTTCACACGCTCTCAGCGGGCGGCCGTCCTCGAGAGCCTCAAAATCACGTCGAGCGCCGCCGTCCGGCGCTCCGGATCGAGCGTCGCGTCGGCGTGGCGGCGCTTCGCCATGTCGGCGGGCGTCTCGCCGGCGTTCAACTCGTCCCGGACCCGCGGTTCGACCTCGGTCTCGAGCGCGAGGGCTCTCTCGCGAATCCGATATCGATCGCGGAACGGGCGCGTCGTCCACAGCCGGACGGTGTTGTCGCCCGACGCCGATGCAAGCGTTTCTCCGTCGGGCGAGAACGCGAGGTCGTAGACATAGGACGCGTGTCCCTCGAGCGACAGCACGGCCGCCTCGGTCGAGGGGTCCCAGAAGCGGATCGTATGGTCGTTCGAGCCCGTCGCGACCCGTCGACCGTCGCGTGAAAAGCTCGTCGTGTACACCTCGGACGCGTGCCCCGACAGGATTCGCTCGCGGGAGCGTGACGTGAGATCGAGGACTCTCGCCGTGCGGTCGAGCGGCGTCGCCGCGAGTTGCGAGCCCGTGGCGTCGAACGAGATGCATCCGGGCCGTTCCTGGCGAAGTGCGAAAGGCAGCGTCGCGAGCACGGCCCCGGTCGATGGGTCCCGCAGCGTCGAAGGATAATGCGGCTTCCCGCACGCGAGCCGCCGCCCGTCGGGCGACCACGCGGCGGTACCCGGATGGTCGACGTCAGCCGTCGCATCCCAGCGGACGAGCGTCTTCAGGGTGGTGGCGTCGAGCACGGCTGTCGCGCCGTCCCGATCCGCGGCGACGAGTCGACGATCGTCGGGGGCGAAGGCGATCGTGCCCGACATCGAGCCGGTCATCCCGTCCGTCTCGACGAGGAGACTCCCCGTGTCGGCGTCGTAGATTGCCGCGCGAAACGGCCGACCCGCCACCGCGATGCGCCGTCCGTCATGTGACCAGTCGACGGCGTGGAGCGGGCCCGGCGTTTCGATCACGGCCAACTCCGCCAATGTCCGGGTGCTCCAGATGCGCAGCGTTCGGTCCCAGCCGATGCTCGCGAGCCGGGTCCCGTCGGGCGAAAAGGCGACGCCGTAGACGTACGAGTACGGATTGCCCTCGGCCGTGCCTCGATGACCGCGCAGGACGTGGAACGCGTCCGTAGGTCCGGCCCACCACGTCAGCCGATGACGACCGTCGAACGCGTGGACGTGGCGACCGTCCGGGTCGAACAAGGCCCTCAAGGGGCGAAGCCCCGGGCGCGCAAGCCAGACTGCCTCGGGTTCGCCCCCCGAACGGTTCCAGACCCGTACGGTTCCGTCCGACGACGCCGTGACGAGGCGGGAGGAGTCGGGGCTCCACGCGACGGATACGACGGCCTCGATGTGTCCCGCGAAGGACGCGACCTGCGCGCCGGTTGCGGCGTCGTAGACTCGCGCGGTCCGGTCGGTCGACGAGGTCGCGAGCCACCGCCCGTCGGGGCTCCACGCGGCGTCGAGGCACCCGCTCATCGGCACCACGATTCGACGAGCGACGCGGAGGTCGTCGGTCGCGAGCACCCGGACCGTTGCGTCGGGGCTCGCGATCGCGAGGCGGTGGCCCGCGGCGTCGAGCGCCAGCGCCGTCGCGCCGTAACTCGCGTCCTCGGCGCGCGCGAGCACTTCGAGCGTGATCACGTCGATTCGTTCGACGATCGACATGCTGCCTTCGGGTGCGTTGCGATGCGTCTCGCGGTACCACATCGTGCCGTCGGCGGAGAACACGCTCGGCCCCGGTTCGAAGTCGTGTGGAAGCGGCGTAAAGCCGATCTCGCGCCCGACGGGGCCGTCGCAGATCCGGGCGCCCCTCATCGTGAGACCGAGTGCCGTGCGCAGGCCCCGCGGGGCGAGCGCGAGGTGCCGGGCACCGCGGACGTCGGAGCCTCGTGCGATCACGTGACCGGTCGCCGCGTCGACGACGGCATAGCCATCGGTGTCGTCGACTCCCGCGAACTGACGGCCGTCGGGCGTCACCGCGAAGGGCGCGTGGAGCGTCACGCGACCGCCGACCGAGTCGACGGTGGTGTCCAGCGCCGCGTCGACCCACCGCCACTCCCAGTCGCGACGGTTGATCGGCGCGCGGTCGAGCGCCTCGCGGGCCGCGTCGACGCTGTGGCTGCGCAGGCTTTGGACGGCGGCCGCCATCTGTGCCCGGTACGTCTCGGTACGAGCCTCGGCCGACTCGGCGTCGGCGCGTCGCCGCTCCCGCTCCGAGTCGACGGCGTACTGGAGCGAAATCACGAGGCCGCCGACGAGCGCGAGCAGCGTCGCGAGCGCACCGCCGACCAGCGTTCGGTGGCGGCGGACGAACGTCCGCGTGAGGTACCCCGCGGTCGGCGCTCGGGCGAGGATCGGCTCGCCCCGGAGCCATCGGCGCAGGTCGTCGGCGAAGGCCGCGGCCCCCGAGTACCGGCGATCCGCCTCGCGCTCAAGCGCCTTCGCGACGACGATCGACAAGTCGGGTGGCGTCGATTCGACGACCGACTTCAACGAGGGCGCCGCGCGATCCGAACGGTCGTGGATCAGCTGCGGCAGCGAACGTCCCTCGATCGGATGGGGCAAACGTCCCGACAGCGTTTCGAACGCCAGCACCCCCAGCGAGTAGACGTCGGCACGGGTGTCGAGCGCGGTCGCGTCGCCCGCGGCCTGCTCCGGACTCATGTACGCGAGCGTTCCGACCAGGTCGCCCGCCTGCGTGCGCACCCCCTCCGACCGCACGTCGGAGCCGAGCGTGCGGGCCACGCCGAAGTCGAGCACCTTCGCGCGCCCGCCTTCGTCGACGAGGACGTTGGCGGGTTTCAAGTCGCGATGGATCACGCCATGTGCGTGGGCGTGCGCGACGGCGTCGGCGATGTCGGCGAGCAGTTCCACGCGCTGCCGTGTGGCGAGGGCGCGCGTGCGCACGTATTCGTTGAGCGGAACCCCGTGAATCAGCTCCATCGCGATGTAGGGGAGGGGAGACGACTCC
>JANNRO010000652.1:0-7187 GCA_031401505.1 Planctomycetia bacterium | reverse complement strand
GCCAGCGTCCACGGAGTCGGAGCATATCCCTTGGCCAGTACCGTCATGGGCGCGTCTCGCCGCGTGCCGGGAGACTTCGGTGACGTCCATGGCAGCAGCGCAACTCCGTTGGCGTCCGTGCGAAACCGCATGTGACTTCCCGCGCTCCCCACGGAAGCCCCGGCAACCGGAGTTCCGTCGGCGGTTCGGACGTGCACAGGGATCGACGGCGTCAGGGTGACGGGTGCCAACGCGATGTCGCCCACGTCGATCGTCTCGCCGGCTTTGAGAGACACGTGAGTCGCCGCGGACGCCGGGCGCTCCGGACGAGTCACGCCCGGCGAATTGGGTAGCCAAACCGAGATGGCGACATCCGCCGGCTCGCGTTCGCGGACGGGTGCAGCTTCGATCCGAAAGCGACCGTCGGAATCGCCCGACTTGGCATAGGCGAGGGGACACGAAGGATAGAAGGCGGCGATCCAGCCTTTCGTCGTTCGCCCTGGCGCGTCCGCGCTGACGTGTGCACCGCGGACGATCGAACCGTCCGCCTCGACGATGCGGCCGGTGATCGTTGCCGACGGCCAAAGCGGGAGGTCGAGCGTCAACTCCGACTCGTCGTCGAGCAAGTTCAGGTTTTCGGCGGCCGCAGCGAATCCGCGCTTCCACGCTGCCACCGTCGGGCCCCGTCCTCCCGTCGCGCTTCGGTTGGGACCCTTGCCGGGAACGTGATCGAACGAGTACGACCCGTCGGGCGCGCTCGTCGTCTCGTACAGCGGTCTCGGGCCGTAGGGACTCCGAACGCTGACCCCGTTGTGTCTGCCCATCCCCATCATGCCCTCGTTCGAGCAGAGGACGACGGTCGCGCCCCCGACGGGCTCGCCGTTCTCGGCACGCAGGATCCGTCCCGCGAGCCGTGCGCCCTTCGAGAGAGTCAGATCGATCCGGCGTTCGGTCGCCGCCTTGTGGCCGAATTCGTCCTGAACCAGCACGGGCGCGTAACCATCCGCTCGCGCCTCGACCCACGCGAACACGCCGTACTCCCGCTGTGGATGTCCCGAGTACGACGGATCGATCAAATTGTCGATTCGATAGGCACCGCCTTCGACGGTCACGGCTTCGCGCACGAGTTTCACGGCATCGACGAGCCAGAGCGCCTTGACGTGCGCTCCGACGATGGGGGCCCCGTCCAGGGAAGTGACCGTTCCCACGAGCGCGAACGACCGTTCGAGGGTGATCGTGACGTCGGCGCCCGTCGTCACGGGCGTCGCGGCGGTGAGCGCGAATCCCTTCGCCTCGGCCCACACGGTGTGAAACGGCGTGCCCTTTTCGACCGACACCACGAAGCGCCCGTCGGCATCGGTGGCCGAGCGGAAAGCCGGAACGCCCTTTGTCCCGACGTCATCGATCGAGAACGTCGACGCGTTGGTGTCCGAGGCCGAGACGACATTCGCTCCCGCGACTCCGACGCCCTTCGCGTCGACCACGCGCCCGGAGATCGAGGGTCCCGCCATCGTCGCGATGGTGGACTTCGCGGGCGTGGCCGCGAGCGTCGCCCCCGACTCGGATTTCGGCTGCGGTGCCGTGCCCGTCTCCACCGATTTCGCCCCGGGACCCTCGTCCGAGGCTCTCGACCCGCTCGGGTCGATTCCCCCGAATCTCCAGAAAGCCAACGCAGCCAAGAGGACCGCCGCACCGACAACCGCGCTCTTCGCCCCGACCCCCATGGCGATCCCTCCTTTCGACGACGCCGCCGCTCCGGTTGCCGATGCCGAGGCCGTGCCGTCGAGCCAACGCAAGCCAACCAACGCGATCAGCCCCGCCCGCCAATGTCCGACGTTTCCCCGATCGCTCTCGTCGAGCCGTGCCCGAAGCCGGTCGTGCGCGCGTGCAAGTCGACTCTTGACCGTCGCGACGGGAACGTCGAGCCGCGTAGCGATGTCGCGAGGCGCCAGCCCTTCGTAGTGACGCAGCAGCACGACTTCCCGATGCACCGAGTCGAGTCCTCTCACGGCATCGGTCACGATCTCGAAGATCTCTCGACGCGCGGCCGCGTCGTCGGTCGCAACGATCGCGTCCGGGCGCGCAGCGACACGCTCGCGGCGCTCGACTCGCTCGGTCGTGCGGCGGCGGCGTCGGACGACGTTGCGCAGCACCGCGGCGAGCCACGTCCTGACCAGAGGACCGGGCCTGGGCGGCCGCTCGATGGCCTTCGCCAGCGTCTCCTGTGCCGCGTCATCGGCGTCCACGTCGTCCCGGAGGAGGTGAAACGCGAGCCGTCGCACGAAGGTCGCGTGTTCCAGGACTTCGGGAGGGGGAGGCGAGGAATCGGACATGGGTGGGCGTGCGGGTTCGGCCGTCACTCATCTTCATCCCGCCGGGTCTGATTCGGATGCGCGCGAACGGAGCGCGTGCAGAGGTACGATGGCCGATTGCCGTGAGCATCCATCGAACCCGCCGCGAGTTTCTGGCCGACGTCGGCCGCGGCGCGCTCATCGCGAGCGTCGGATTCGGGCTTGCGAAGGAACTCCGGTTCGGCGTCGCGTTCGCCGAGGCAGAGCCCGAGGCGCTCTCGTTCGGTCCCCTCGAGCCCCTGGTCGCCTTGATGCAGGAGACGAGCGCCGAGCGCATCCTTCCGGTGCTGGTCGAACGGCTGAAAGTCGGGACGGACCTGCGCACGCTGGTCGCGGCCGCGGCACTCGCCAACGCCCGCACGTTCGGGGGCGAAGACTACGTCGGCTTCCATACGATGATGGCGCTCGGCCCCGCGTTCCACATGGCCGAGGAATCGCCCGAAAAGCGGCGCGCGTTGCCGGTGCTCAAGGTGCTCTACCGCAACACGAGTCGCATTCAGGAACTCGGAGGACGGGCGAACGAGGTCCTCCGCGTCGTCCTACCGTCGAAGCTTCCGACGGACCGCAACGCAGGCGAGGCAATCCGCGATGCCGTGCGGGCCAAGGACGCGACGACGGCGGAGCGCGCGTTCGCGGCGCTGGGCCAGGGCTCGGCGGACGAGTCGTTGAATGCCGTGCTCTACGCCGTCGAAGACCACGCCGAAGTGCATCGCGTGAACATGCCGTACCGGGCGTGGGAACTCTCGAGCGTCATCGGAACGGAGCATGCGCACACGCTGCTTCGACAGGCCGTCCGGTACTGCGTGAAGGAAGAGTTCCGGAGCGGCTCGGCGCGGGGCAACGTCCGCGCGCTCCTGCCGCGCCTGCTCGACGACCATCGTCTGCTCGATCGAACACCCGGTGCCAAGCCGGCCGACGACGCATGGATCGAGGCCACGAGCCGGGCGATCTTCGAGGCAACGCCCGAAGGCGCCGCCGAGATCGCCGCGGCGGCGCTCTCCGACGGACGCGCGCCCGATGCGGTCGGCGAGGTGATTTCGCTTGCCGCCAACCAACTGGTGCTACGCGACGCGGGGCGGGCCAAACACGACGAGCGCCCCGGCAAACCGATCGGAAGCGTCCACGGCGACTCGATCGGAGTCCACGCGAGTGATTCAGCGAGCGCGTGGCGCCGCATGGCCCTCGTCGGGACGCCGAGGAACGCGTTCGCGTGCCTGATTCTCGGGGCCTATCAGGTCGCGCTCGACCGGGTGAATCGTGGCGGCGACTTCCTCGCGTGGAAGGCGCAGCCGCTGGCCGAGGACTTGGCAAACGTCACCGCGACCGACGCCGACACCCTGTTGCGAGAGGCCGACGCGGCGATCCGGGCGAAGGACCAGCGCCGCGCCTGCGCGATCGTCGACCGCTGTGGCCGGCTCGACGTGCCACCGCGGCGGGTGTTCGACCTGCTGCTCGGCTACGCCGCCAGCGAGGACGGTGCGCTTCACGCCGAAAAGTACTACCGCACGGTGAACGAAGAATTCGCGACCACGCGTCCGGCATTTCGCTGGCGTCATCTGCTCGCACTCGCCCGCGTCACCGCGAGCGAGTCCGGTCAGCGCGCGGCGGGATTCGACGAAGCGTGCGCCTTGCTCGGAATCTGAGCAATCGGTCAGGCGTCACTTCGGTTTGTTGTATTCGGGCGTGTCGAACTTCAACTCCGTCCCGTCGCCGAGCACCAGCGAGACGACGTACGCTTCGGCATCGAGCGGCATCGTGACGGCGCGGGGTCCGCCCGCGTACCAACGAGGGGTGGCCGTCAGCTCGAAGTGATCGTAGTTGACCCACGATTTGATCGAATCGTCGCCCAGCAACTTCTCCGCCGTCCACGTCACGTCGTTCAACCGGTACTCGTCGGACGCTTCCGTGACTTGCCCCTTCATCCGCACGGCGACGCGCACGGTCACGCTCTTGACGTCGCGCAGGAGCCCCGTCGCGCGCAGCGTGAACGAGATCTTCCCGCTGTAGCCCGAGAGTTGGAACTTGCTCTCGTAGACGTGCGGCGTCGTCTCGACGCGAAACCACGCGCCGGTCTGCACGTACGACATCTTCGCCGTCGCCTTGAACGCGATCTGCCTCGGCCAGGACTTTCCGCCCGCCTGCCGAGGGGTGGGAGCGTCGGGCACGGGGACGGGATCGACGACGGGTGGCGGGGGCTTGGGCGGGTTGACGGGCCTGTCGACGTCGGGGGGCTTGTCGGAATCGGGGGGCGGCGGGGGCGGAGGCGGCGACTGGCCGTCGCCGGGCTTCTTCGGGGGAACTTTCGGCGCCGTGCGCGCCTTGACGACCGCCTTCCATCGAGATTGGAGATTCGTCGCGTCCATCGTGGAGGCGGAGAGGTCGTCTTTCCCTGAGATCGTTCCCGGTTCGATCGCGGCGGCCTTCTCGAGCGGCAGCAATCGCGCGTGGAGTGCGTTGATCCGCTCGAGCAACGTTCCCGGCAACGACACCTTCTTGTCGAGTTCGGTGACGCCGACTTCGACGGTCGCCAGCGCCTTCTCGATTCGGAGTTTCCACGCCTCGTCGTCGGCGCGAAGTCTCGACGGCGCGAGCGCGAACAGGGCGATCAGCGCGCATATCCAGGTTGCGAACCCGTTGGGGCGGCGGGCGAGGATCGAACGAGGCGAGGTCATCGGCCCCTCCGGCGGAAGTCGCAAAGGTACCACTCCCCGGACAACACGCAGAGTCGTCGTTCGGATCACTTGTTGGGTCGGTTGCCTTTGCGGTCGACGGCGCCCGCGTCGGCGAGATCCCATGCTCCGCCGCCATTGTCGGTCAGGTCACAGCGTTCGAATGTTCCCTTGCCGCCCTGTTCCACCCGGATCGCGACTCCGTTGTTCTTGTGGATGCCGCACCGGCGCAGCGTAGGGGTCGAGGCCGCACCCACCAGGACGCCGTCGAGCGCGTGCCCGAGGATCTCGCAGTCTTCGAGCACGCCGGTGCCGCCCTCGCCGAACACGACCCCGTTCAACTTCCCGTCCCGGAGTTTGCACTTCGTCGCGCGGATCTCGGCGCCCTTCGACGACGTGATTGCATCGCCACCGTTCGAGGAGACGTCGCATCCGTCGAGCGTCACGCGCGCCTTGTCGTGGGCTTCGACGCCCGTCGACAGGTTGTCGTGGATGCGCAATCGGACGGCCGAGCAGACGGCGCCGCCGAACGCCGCCAGCGCGGACCCGGTGATGCCTCGAAACTCGACGTCCGACAGCGTGACGCGCCCCCCCGCGCCGGCGAAGACGCCATTGCCGGGTTCATCGCGGACGACGCCGCCGCGAATCTCGACGTCGGCGTCGCCGAAGGCGTAGACGCTGCCACCGGCATTGCCGTAGGCTTCGCAGCCTTCGAGGAGAACCCGGCTCTTGCCGTGGATCGCGAAGCCCGAGCCTTTGCGCTGCCCGAAGGCCTTGGACCGGCGGACCGCGCCGGCCGCCGAGCTGCGGATCTCGACCCCGACGTATTCGTTCGCGCGGAATTCGGAGTCCTCGACGACGACCGACGCGCCATTCTCGACGAGGAGGCCGGTAACGGCGGACGACGCGGAGGTCATACGGCGCAGCGTGGCCTTCGCCTTGCTTCCCTGGAGGTAGACGTTGCTGCCCGCGTGGCCCGAGACCTCGCCGCCCTCGATCGTGATCGACGAGTCGCCTTCGACGACGACACCGAGGTGTTTGCCCTTGACGACCGAGACCCCGATCAGCGTCGCGTTCGCGCCGCGACCGCACGATATCTGCGCGCCCCCGCTGGCCTCGATCCGGCCGCCTTCGACGCGTGCTGCTGCTTCGTGGTCGAGACGAACGCCGCCGCCCTTGTTGTCGAGCACCGCGCACGCTTTTGCGGTGATCGACGACCCCGCGCCGTCGACGAGTACGCCGAGCGTCGCATTGCGCGAGATCTCGCACCCGTCGAGCGAGACCTGTGCACCGCCGATGACTTTCAGTCCTTCGGCCGCAAATCCGTGGAACCGACACTTGGAGCACGTCGCCCGTGCGCTCGCGCCCTTCGCGAGCAACGCCGGGCCCGAATCGGTTTCGAGGATGCACCCCTCCAACGTCGCGTCGGTCGCGTCGACGACGACGCCCGCCTCGGCCGACGCGTCCGGCCGGCGCCGGACGCGCAGCGTCAACCCCTTGACGACCACGCCCTTCACCGCGATGCGAAGCGCCGGGCCGACGGTGCCCTCGATGACGACGTCATTCGCGTCGCCTTCGGCTACCAGTTCGATCGCTGACGTCGGTTGAAGCGCCTCGCGATAGATGCCCGCGCGTACCCGGACCCGGCCACCGGGTCCCGCCTTCGCAATGCCGTCTGCAATCGTGGTCGCGTCGGCGCCTGCGGCGGCCGAGACGATCACCGTCTTGCCAGGCGGCGGACCGGCGACCAGAGGGCTCGCCAAGCCCAGCACGGCGAGCAGGCCGACCGTCGCCACACGGCCGCATCGGCCCGGCTGCGGGTCCGTCGTCCGTCGAGGTCGCGGGATTTCCAACATCGGGCGCGAGTGTACGACATCCGATGTGGCACTCGGATGGAGGAATTCGCCGTCGACCCGTCGGACTCGAGTCCCGTCCGCCATTCGACGCCTTCCAAGCCCACGACGCCGGGGCGTGGGTGTCAGCGGACGACGAGCTGCGTGCTGCGGAGCATCGACTCGAAGGCGAGCGCGTCGGCGGCGACCGCCGCGTCGTCGCCGAAGGACGTCCACGTCACGATCCAGATCTTGTCGTCGAGCGCCAACACGGCCGTTTGCGCCGCGGCCGGTCGGTCGCCGACCTTCGTCTTGTAGGAGAGCACGAGCGCCTGCGCCCCGGCGGTTGCGAGCTC
>JANNRO010000651.1:0-1620 GCA_031401505.1 Planctomycetia bacterium | reverse complement strand
GCGGTGATCCCCTCGCGTGCGGCGCGTCACACAGCGTGGCAGCCGTAGGCGCGTGCGGACGTCCGAGGTTTCCTCTCTCCCTCGGCGAGGAGGCACCCACCCGGAGAATACGGTCATCCCTAGCTTGCCACCCCAGTCCCGTAAACACGAAACGATTTCGATTGCCGAATCCGACGACCGCGTTGTCGGGAACGCGGTAGTGGCCGCCGGAAAGCGGGAGGAACCATCGGAAGACCAGCCGCTGTCGCCGTCGCCCTCTGTCACTCCGCCTTCGGCGGCTTCGATCTGAAGACGACCCATGCGGCGACGAATAGCCCGCCGCCGGCAAATGAGATCCACGGCGGACCCCATGGACGCTGATCGAACTCGATTTCCCCCCACATCATGGATGCACCCGCGCAGAGAAGCAGGAGCCCGACGCCGAGGACGGCTCCCAAGAGGTACGTCCGGGGTCGCAGCATCTGGTCGAGCCGCCAGCGTGCGAGGCGCACTTTCTCGGGCGGGTAGGGCACGGGAAAAGCGTAGCAGTTGACGGTCGGGCTTCGCAGTTGCCATCCCAGACGGTCGAACGTCGCCACGGGGCGCTCGCCACGCGTGCCCCTGATGAACTCGCTCAGGGTTGGATGTGGCGGGCAGGCGGAAAGCAGCCCCGCGCACGAAGCGTAACAACCAGCCGAAGCGTTACATCAAGTGCAGACAATGAGTTATGGCGGCGAGGACGCCGCATCGGTAACGCCTTCGCGTCACCGGCGAGCGAACCGAAACAGCTTCGATCGGAGGCCTCTCTTCGGGTGCGCCCGGCCTGAAAGCGAGTCCCAAAGGAACGGTGCTGGGCCATCGACTCGCCCGTGGAGGCGCGCGCGGCCGTCCGTCGATCCTTACCCTCGCCGGAGATGGGGCACTCACCCGGGGGGTGCGGTCATCCCTCGCTCGTCACGAATCGGGCTACCACCTTGAAGCGAGTGCGGTAGACGCCCGAAAGGGACGCCAAGGGGGAGAATCGGATCAGGACATTCGTCTCGATGATTGCATCGAGCAGGCGCACCGGCGTTGGAGCCAAGGGAAACGGCCACGCGCCAGACGGCGTAGCCCCACTTCTCGGGAACCGTGACAGCTGCGCGGAAGCCGGAGAGAGGGGGACTTTGTTTGGGATATGCTACGTCCTATGCATCGGGACGCTCGTGCCCCGCTCCGGTCTTCCGCTCCGCCGCAGTCTCCGCCGCACCGCCGGCGAACGCCGTATTTGAGGAGTAGTGCCGCGCTCCTCGTGGCGATCCTCCTGTTCGCGGGATGCGCAGGGAGCCAGAGCGGTGCGTGGGAGTACAACTGGTCGCCGCCGCGCCACGACCCGGCCCTCGTGGACGGAGCGCGGGTCCGCATGCGGACCGCCCGCGACATATGCCCCGCGTTCACCGAACAGTTCGTTGGCAGCGCCGGCGGGCGAACCTTTGCGCGCACGGAGACCGACCTGCGGCCGCTGCTTCGCCCCGTGCACGACGGGCCGAGCGCGCTCGCCTACCTCGACTTGATCCAAGGCATCGAGCTCGACGGCGGGGACGACGTCGAGGCGGTCCAGAGCTCGTGGCCGCTTCGGTGCGACCCGCGCACGCCGGAGACGGC
>JANNRO010000650.1:0-1549 GCA_031401505.1 Planctomycetia bacterium | reverse complement strand
AGCGCGCTGCGCGGCCGAGCGAGCCCGAGACGTCAACGATCGTTCCGCGCCGTCGTTTCCCCGGAATGCGCACGTTCCGCGCCGACCTCGAGCACGCCGGGATCGCCTACGTCGACAAGTCCGGGTACGTCCTCGATTTTCACGCGCTTCGAACGAGTCTCGCGACCGCACTCTCGCGGGGTGGCGCCGCGCTCTCCATGGCCCAGAAGATCATGCGGCACTCCGACTCCCGAATGACCGCCGGGACGTACACGCGGCCGGCGGTGTCGGATCTCCACCGGGTGATCGACGAAGCCGACTTGCCGGACCTCGGCGCGGCGCTGGGTCACCCTCGAAAGCCGACCGACATTGGCTTGTCTGGGGCTTGCCAAAAGCGGGGCAAACGTAGGTCAAATCCGTACAAATCTGGCCGTTCTGCCGGGTCCGAAACGGGCGATTTCAGCAAAACGGAATCTGACGAAAACGACGAGTTAGAGGCCGTTGGCGCATCGAATTCGGATGGTGGGCGCAAAGGGACTCGAACCCCTGACCTCGTGCGTGTGAAGCACGCGCTCTAGCCAGCTGAGCTATGCGCCCGATCCCGTCCGAAGCGACCGACCCGACCGATCTTGCGGACGCGGCACCCTCCCGGGGGGAAGGCGTCCACGCCTACCGACGAACGACCGAACGGACGACCGGCCGCCCGGTCTACCGGCCCACCGGAATGGTGGGCGTTACAGGACTCGAACCTGTGACCACCAGCTTGTCGAGCTGGTGCTCTACCAACTGAGCTAAACGCCCATGCCGTACGTCGAAGGGGTACCCTACCAACCTCCATGGAGCCCGCAACCCGTGCCGCAACCGTCGGCCGGCCGTCGGGTTCCAAGAGATGCGCCACCCCCCGCTTCGGAGCCGCCGTGAACCTCCTCCTCGCCCGTCGCGCCGTCCCCGCCGTACTCGCCGTCGCCGTGGTCGGGACGTTCGCTGCCTGCTCCGACAAGCCGGCGTCCGTCACCCCGTCCGAATCGACCTCGGCCGAACGAGTCGACGCCATCGAGCGCGAACTCGCGAAAATGCGCGACGACGCGGGCGCGCTCAAGGGGGCCACCCTGTCGAGCGCCGAGGGGCTCGCGCTTGCATCGCAGTTGAAGGACCTTCGGAATCAGATCGCCGATCTCCAGGCGAGGAACGCCGCGCTCGCCGCGGCGCTCCCCTCGGGAACCGCCGGACCCGGCTCCGGTGGGGGCGACTCGACTTCGGTGCCCGGTTCGACCGCGGCCCTCCCGCCCATCGGCTCGGTGCCCGTCGCGACCGACCCCTCGATGCCGATTCCGACCGAGACGATCGCCGCCTTTCGCCGCATTTCCGACGAGGTCGACAAGATCAAGACCGCCGAGCAGCAGGCCAAGCGCCTGAAGGACGACCTGACTCGCGCCGGTGTGTCGCTTTCGACCGATCAGGAGGCCGCGCTCGCCAAGGTGCAGGCCTCGTACACCGAGAAAATCCGCGAGCTCTACCGCAATGGCGGAGGCTCGAACGACGCCGATCGCACGGCCCTCGTGGCCCAGCG
>JANNRO010000649.1:0-22406 GCA_031401505.1 Planctomycetia bacterium | reverse complement strand
ATCCGTGCGCGCGGCTCCTCGTCGCCCAACGCGCCCGGTCGCCGCCACTCCGACGCCCGCAACCCCGCATCGAGCGGGCCCCGTCGCCACTGCCGAGGACCGCCGCACCTTCGACGAGGCCAATCGCATGCGGACCGCGCGCGGACTTCGCGCGTTCGTTTGGAACGATCATCTGTTCCAGGCGGCCTACGACCACAGTGCCGAGCAGGCCCGTCACGGGTACATGGGGCATGGGTCGCCCGACCCGGCACGTGACGACCTCGCGGATCGGCTTCGCTTCGCCGACTGCGGACCGCTCCGCGCGTGGGCCGAAGTCGTGGCCATGGGATACGAGGGGCCGGCGACGGTCGTGGACGGTTGGATGAACAGCCGGGGACACCGGAAGATCCTGCTCGATCCCACCCTCGAAGAGGCGGCGTTCTCGCGCGTCGGCGACTACTTCACCGGCAACTTCCAGACGCGTCGCTGAGCGAGCCCCCGCGGTCGCCGATCGTCAGGAACGGTCGGGTACGCTCGAATCGTCGGAGGGCGAGGGCGCCTCATCGTTCGTGCCCGGTCCTTGCGCGACACCCCTGGCCGCGATCACGCGCAAGACTTCGAGCGCTCGCCGATGATCGGCGAGCAGCGGCGCGTGAAACGTCATCCGCTTCCCGGTCCGCGGGTGCGGCAGCGTCAGGAGGCTTGCGTGAAGCGGGGTCCGCAGCAGGCGGACGGCCGGTCCGCCCTTGGGATCGACCTGCCGCCAGCCCCTGCGTCGTCCGTAGAGCGGATCGACCAGAAGGGGCGTGTTGATCGCCTGAAGGTGCAAACGGATCTGGTGCGTGCGCCCGGTCTTGGGGGTGACCCGGAGGCGTGTCGCGCCGATGAAGCGTTCGACGACCGCGTACTCGGTGCGCGACGCCTTGCCGCGAGCGTGGTCCACCCGGCCGGGCGTCTTGTGACCGGGTTCGCAGAGCGGGAACTCGATCGCGCCGGCCTCGTCGGCCGGGCACCCCTCGACCAACGCGTCGTAGACCTTCTCGACCACGTCGTCGGCCGCGAATGCCTCGGCCGTTCTGGCTCGCATCTCGGATTCACGAACGAGCGCCACCAACCCGCTCGTGTCGCGGTCGATCCGGTGCGCGAGCCCGAAGCCCTCGAGTACGTCGTCCTTCAGCAACTCGAGCAACGTCTTCACGACGCCCAAGCCGGCGCCCGCGTGGCAGGGAACGCCGGGTGGCTTCGAGATGATGAGCAGGTCGTCGTCCCGGTGGATGATCACGACCGCGACGGGGTCGCGGCGAGCCCTGGCCTCGGCCGAATCGGCGGCGTCGGTGTCCTCGCGCGCAACCGCCCGTTCGTCCGAGCCATCCATCGGCGGGAGGCCCAACCGCTCGTCTCCGCGCAGTGTCGTACCCGGCTTGCCGCGCGTCCCGTCGACGCGTACCGCGCCGTCGCGGACGATGTCCATCCATCGTCGTCGGGAGCGCTTGGGGAAGGCCTCGGCCAGGAAGCGATCCAGCCGCATCCCCGCGGCCTCCTTCGGCACGACGAGGACGCGATCGTCACGCGACGGCTCCCGAGCGCCTGAGAGCGGCGTTCGTCGGACCCGGGCCGGCGCACCGCCCGACGGCGATGGATCTTCGGATGCGGCGGGATCGGACTGTGGGGGGGGCTTGGGGGGCGCGGGGGGCATGGGGGGAGTGCGGCGCGGGGCGTGGGCTCGGGTCGTCGTCGAACGAACACAGGGACGGGACGTGGTGGGCGATGAAGGATTCGAACCTTCGACACCCTGCGTGTAAGGCAGGTGCTCTAACCGGACTGAGCTAATCGCCCGGATGCCGGCCGTTCGATCGTACTCCCGGCCCGCCGGGCCTCCCGCCGTTGCGCGAGCCTCGGGCTCGCCCTACCCTCACCGAGACGTCGCGACACCGCGACGACTGGAGCCCTAGATGAGCCCGTTCGATCCTGAAATCGACTCCCGCGGCGCCGTCGCCATGCCCGGACTCGGGCGCTACGAACTCGCCGAGCGCACCTTCTTTCACCGGGTGTTCGGGTGGATGGGGGGCGGGTTGCTGCTGACCGCCCTCGTCGCCTGGTACTTCGGCACGCCGGAGCGCTTCGCGTCGGTCTTCGGCCAGAACCGGGCCGTCATCTGGGTGGTGTTCATTGCGCAGATCGGGCTCGTGTTTGCAATCAGCAGGGCGGTGCAAAAGCTCTCCGCGACCTGGGCGGCCTCGTTGTTCGTCCTCTACAGCGCGCTGACGGGACTCACGATGTCGGTGCTGTTCCTCGTCTACACATCGGGCTCGATCACGTCGGCGTTCCTCGCGTCCGGCGGCACGTTCGCCGCCGCGGCGATCTACGGTGCGTACACCAAGAAGGACTTGACGAAGTTCGGCAGTCTCATGCGGATGGCCCTCATGGGGTTCGTCATTGCGACGATCGTCAACCTCTTCATGCAGAGCAGCGGCTTTTCCTGGGTCCTTTCCTACGTCGGCGTCCTGATTTTCATCGGGCTGACGGCGTTCGACGTCCAGAAGCTGAAGGCCTGGCACCAGAACGGGATCGAGGGCTCGGGAGCCGACCGGGCGCTGGCCATCGGCGGCGCGTTGACGCTCTACCTCGATTTCATCAACCTGTTCATCCTCATGCTTCGGATCATGGGCGACCGGCGCCAGAACTGACGTTCCGTCAGCTCACCCGCCCATCAGCGCACCACGGCATCGACAGGCGCGAAGTGCGGAAATGGTCGAGCCGATTCCGGGAGGGCCGACAACGGCACGAAATCGGCGATCGCTCCGATCGCTTCCCACACCGCGGCGACGGCCGGGGTGTCGTGGGCCTTCTCGGCCGCCTCTCCCGAGACCCACTCGAAAATCTCAAGATAGGTTCCGTCGGTAAAGGACTTGAGCAGCGTCACGGGGCGCTCGGTCACGAGCCCGGCCGAGCGAAGCGTCGGGACGTGCCGCCGGAGAATGATCTCGAGGTCGGCGGCCTTGCCGGATTTCGGGCGGTAGGCGGCGATCACGATCTGGCCTTCTACGGCCGTCGGTTTTGCGGTGGGCACGGGGTTCCTCCGGACATCGGGAGGCCCTCAGATACCAGATCCCGCCTGACGCCGCCGCCCCGGGGGATCCGGAAAACGTGTCGTTAGGCGCGGTCGGGGGGGGCCGTTAGTCTCTTTGTCTTGGCAACCTTCGTCGCCATCGACTTCGAGACCGCCGACCCCGGGCGCGACAGCGCGTGTTCGGTCGCGTGCGTACGCGTCGAGGCCGATGCCGCCGGCGAAGGGCGCATCGTCCGATCGGAGTGCCGGCTGATCCGTCCGCCTCGACGTCAATTCGAGTTCACGCACGTCCACGGGATCCGATGGGAAGACGTCGAAGCGGCGCCGACGTTCGGGCCGGTCTGGCTCGAGTTGGCACCCCTGCTCGACGGTGCCGACTTCCTCGCCGCGCACCACGCGCCGTTCGATCAGGCGGTGCTCGAAGCGTGTTGCGCCGCGGCCGGATTGCCGATGCCCGAGCTTCCCTTCCGGTGCACGGTGCGCATCGCACGCGCGGCGTGGCGACTGTTCCCGACCCGCCTGCCCGACGTCTGCCGATTCCTCCAGATTCCGCTCCGCCACCACGACGCCCGCTCCGACGCCGAGGCGTGCGCCCGAATCGTGATCGCGGCCGAATCGACCGTCGGCGGAGACAGAACACCTCATGGATCGACTGCCGCGACTCGAGGTTGACGTCGATCCCGCGTGCGCGCGGACGCTGCCCGCCGCGATCCACCGCGATCCCTCGTGGGCGAAGGCGCTCGTCGATCGCGTCCTCGCACGATCGTGGCACGTCGCCGCGTCCGCCTGCGAACTCCCCGAGCCGGGCTCGGCGCTCCCGCGCACGCTGCTCGCGGGGTCGCTCGACGAGCCGTTGCTCTATTCGTGCGACACGGCCGGCGCGACCCGCGTCCTTTCCAACGTGTGCACGCATCGCGGAAATCTACTCGTCGACGCGCCGTGTTCGTCGGCGTTCCTTCGATGCGCCTACCACGGCCGCCGCTTCCTGGCCGATGGCACGTGTCGATCGGCACCGGGTTTCGAAACGGCGACGGGTTTTCCATCCGCCTCCGACGATCTTCCCCACGTACCCTCGGGTTCGTTCGGCCCGCTCCACTTCGCGTCGGTGGCGCCCGCCGTGCCGTTCGACGCGTTCATCGCGCCGGCCCGTCGATTGGTCGGATGGGCTCGCTCGGAGCGCTTCGTACTCGACGCGGCGACCTCGCGCGACTACGTCTTCGACGCGCCGTGGACCCTCTACGTCGAGAACTATCTCGAAGGGCTCCACGTCCCGTTCGTGCACCCCGCACTCGCCCGCGAACTCGACCCGCGCACCTACCGTGTCGAACCCGTCGACGACGCGGTGCTGCAAGTCGGCGAGGCGACCTCGGCCGACTCCGCGCTCGCCCTTCCGGACTCGCTCCACGCCGTGCTGCCGGCCGAGCAGGCCCGGCCCGATCCCACACGTCCGATCGCGGCGTACTACCTCTGGCTGTTTCCGACCACCATGCTCAATCTCTACCCGTGGGGACTTTCGGTCAACCTCGTCGAGCCCCTCGGCGCCTTGCGCACCCGCGTGCGATTCCTCTCGTTCGTCGGCGACGCGACCCGCCGTTCGACGGGCGCGGGCGCCGACCTCGATCGCGTCGAGCGGGAAGACGAGGCGATCGTCGAGCGAACCGCACGCGGCGTGCGTTCGCGGTTCTACGACCGCGGGCGGCTCGCGCCCGGCCACGAGGCGGGCGTGCTCCACTTCCATCGGTTGCTCGCTCGATATTGGAACGAGGCGAGCGGCGCCTGAACGGGGATGCCGAAGCCGAACTCGGTGACTTCAGGGCAGCAGGCGGTCGAGATCCCGGAGCAGCGTCGCAAGCTCTTCTTCGTCGTGCACGATCGCTTCGAGTTCGTCGCGGAACAGCGCCGCGAACTTCTTGCGGGCGCGGCTGCGGATGTCGCGTTCCCGGGTGTCGGCGCGACCGAGCCGTTCGAGCAGGTCATCGCTCCCGCGACCGTCGGTCCGCAGCAGATCGGCGATCACCTCGGCGTCGTCGGTCGACGCGCGGTAGAGCTGCCGGAGCGCGCGGTCGACGGCGATGTCCACCAGCGTCTGGTCGAACGCGTGGTCGGCCGGATCGTGCGTGGTGCTCGGCGCGTCCGCGCAAACGTCGATCGTCTCGACGGCGCGCGGGTCGCGGCGCGCCGCGTAGTGGTAGTCGAAGTAGTTGAGCACGTACCCGCGAAGCTGGGTCTTGATGTAGCCGCGGAACGACCCGATCGGCCGATCCTTGGGGAAGAGCCAGTCCTTCTCCATGCAGTCCGCGAAGTAGGCCTGGACGATCTCCTCCGACAGGTCCCGGGCGCGTGCGCCGTGAACCGATCGGTGGATCAACGCCCCGACGAACTGCCTCATGGCGTTGCCGTAGGTCTTGGCGAAGTACGCGAACCCGCTCTTCCACTTCGCCGGGTCGACGGCCCTCGACGCGGGCAACAGGGACCGCCGCGTCTCGATTGCCACGATCTGGAGCACCGACGGCAGGACGCGATCGGACCGCTCGTCGGGAATCGAGGTCACGTCCGTCGAACTCGCCTCGCGTGGGCTCATCGGTGGGCGACCGTACCACGTTCGACCGCCGGCGCACGGTCGTCGTGTCTCGACGGATCCGTCGGATCGGCTCGATGGATCGGTTCGACGGCTCGGCTCGATGGATCGGAGAATACGGCGGCCGGTTGAAACGAACGCCTTGACCGACGACCGTGCGCCCCGGCAGGATCGGAGTCGTGCCGCCGCGTGAACCTGAAGCCGACCTCTCGTGCGGCACCCGCGTGGGACCGTACGAGATCAACGGGGTCCTCGGCCGCGGCGCGCAGGGCGTCGTCTATCGGGCCATCGACCGACGCGACGGGTCGACGGTCGCGTTGAAAGTGCGACGCACGACGGGCGGGCGGTCGACGTCGTCGAATGCCGCCGAACTTCGCGCGCTGACGCGGGTACGTCACGACCGGGTCGTCGAGTTGCGTGGCGTTGCCGAGTCGGACGGTCTCGTCGCGCTGGCGTTGGAGTATCTGCCCGGTAGCAGCCTGTCGAGCGTGCTCGGTGGTGGGGCGCTCGACGGCGCGACGGTCGAGGCCATTGCCCGCGACGTGCTCGCCGGGCTCGACGCGGTCCATGCCGCGGGTGTCGTCCACCGAGACGTGAAGCCGTCGAACTTGTTGCTCGACGCGCACGGTCGCCCGAAGCTGTCCGACTTCGGTATCGCCCGCGAGGAACGGGAGGGCGAAGGGACCGGCGTCCGACAGATCGAAGGATCACCGCCCTACATGGCGCCCGAGGTGATCCTCGGCGACGAGGCGACGACGCGTTCCGACCTCTTCTCGCTCGGCGTGATTCTCCACCGGGCGCTTCACGGCCGCCTTCCCTTCGACGGTGCAACCGAGGCGGAAATCTGGCTCGCCATCTTGCAGAAGTCACCGGACGCATCCGGGGGCCCCGTGCCGGGGGCCTCGGCCGGCCTGCTCGACCTGATCGACCGCTGCCTCTCCAAGCGCCCGGCCCGCCGTCCTGCCTCCTGTGCGGAGGCCATCGACGTACTCGACGGACGAGCCGGACCGCCTCCCGCCGAGGAGGGACGGTTGCTCGTCGGCCGCGAGGAGGAGCGATCCCAACTCGATCGCTGGCTCGACGACCTCGCGAAAGGGGAACCGCACTTCGTGATCTTGAAGGGGGCGGCGGGGGCGGGAACGTCGGCGCTCATCGACGTCGCGGGCGAGCACGCCCTGCGCGTGGGGATCGCGTGGATCGCGGTGACCGTCGGTCCCGAGGGGTTCGTCGGCCCCGTCGTGCGGGCGCTCGTACGCGCTCTCGACGCGACACACGTCGCTCGCGGGGCCGACGCCGAGGATGCGCGTCGGCGCCTCGTGCCCGGCGCGGACGCGGCGACCGAGTCGGAGCAGCCCGCCGAGGTCGTGCGCGACATCGGCATCCTCTTGCGCGCGATCGCGGGGGGGCGTCCGTTCGTGCTCGCGATCGATTCGATTCACGAGGCCGACGCCGACGACTTGAGGCGAGTCGAGGCCGTCCTTCGGTCGGTGACCGAGGGACGAGGCGGCGCCATCCTCGGGGTGCGGGCGGGATCGAAGGCGGCGGCGGCGCTCGCCGCGCTCGAAGGCGACGAGCGCGCCCGTTCGATCGAGGTCGGTCCGCTGTCGTCCCCGCATCTGATCGAAGTGCTCGAGCGTCAGGCCGGGATGCCGCTCGATCCGGCAGTGGGGGAGCTGCTCGCCGCCCGATCGGGCGGCAACATCCACGCCGCGCGGGCGCTGCTGGCACACCTGCGTTCGGTCGGCGCGGTGACCCGTGAGGGCGAGTCCCTCGTCGGTCGCGACGGCTGGCGCGAAGCCGCGATTCTTCCCGACGAGCGGACGCGAGTCGTCGCTGCCCTGGCGCGAGTCGGACGGGCTGCGCGGCGGCTCGTCGATGCAGCGGCGGTCGACGGATTGGAGTTCGACCCCGTCGCGCTGGCGGCGGTCGTCGGAGGCAACGTTCGCTCGGTGCTGCGCGAGGCACGCAGATTGGTCGAGTCGGAACCGGGGCTCGTGTCCGGGGCCGGTACCTCGTACCGGTTCGCCCGCGCCGAGGCACGCGAGGTCGCGTCGGGCTCGGTCGGGCCGGACGAGCGCGCGCGACTCCATCGCGCCTTTGCCGAGCATCTGGAGTCGCGGGTCGGCTCCGTCGATTCCGAACGCCTCGCCCGGCATTGGGAGGCGCTCGAGGACTTCGGGCATGCTCGGATGCACCTGATGCGAGCGGCGGTCGAGGCGGCCCGGCGGTACGAGCGGTCCCGCTTCGTGGACCTGTGTCGGCGTGCGGGGATCTCGATCGACGGCTTGATCGATCCCGTGACGTCCGAAGTCATCGAATTGGCACTGCGGCAGATCACGTATCTGGACGTCCTGCGTAGACCCATGGAGTTCGAGCAACTCGGACGGGTCGTCGAGGGGTGGGCGACTCGTGTCGGGGACGACGAAACGCTCTGCCGCCTCACGATCCGACGGTTGCAGATTCGCAACTCCGAGCGTCGGTTGACGGACGACGAGATGACGGCCCTTCGAACGGCGGTGAATCGCGTGCGCTCGGCGAGCGACGCCGCCCGTGGCAGCAGCGTGCTCAACCGGGCGCTCTCCCGGCGGGGAGATCTGGTGGGCGCGATCCGCGTGGGGCGTGAGGCCGTGGAACTGGCACGCCGCGCAGGCGTTCCTTCGATCGAGGCGGCGGCGTGGGACCGGCTCGGCAGTGATCTGGAGGATGCGGGACAATTGGACGAAGCCGTCGCCGCGATCGAACGAGCGATCACCATGTGCGACGCGGCCGGAGCCCACGTGAACGCCACGATCAGCCGCGTCAAGCGCGCTCGACTGGTGTTCGATCACGAATTGGCGCGACCGGATCTCCATCGGTTCGCGATCGAGATCGATCGGATCCGCGCGCTCGGCGGCGTTTCGCAGGCGATCATCGCGCGGTTCGAGTTGGCGAGAATCCTCCGTACGACGGGGGACCTCGCCGGAAGCCTCGCGGAGTACCGGCGGGCGGCCTCGGAATCGCTCGTGTCGGGTCGTCGCACGGACAGTCCGGAGGCGAGCATCGGAGCGGCGACGGCACTCGTGGGTCTCGGAGACGTCGATGAGGCCCTGTCGATGGTGGCGCTCGCTCGCGCCGGCGACGACGGGTCGCGGCCCGCCAATCTCGATCTCGCCCTCGCGGCGGCCGAGTCGCTGTTGGCGTGTGCGCTCGGATACGTGAGCGCGGCTCGAGCGAGCTCCGAACGGGCGCTGGCCGGCATCCGGCACGGCGAACTGCCCCTGGACGACCCGATCGTGCTGATGCTCGAGGGAATTCTGATCGCCGACCCCGACGATGGGGCGGAGATCTTCGACTCGTCACCCGCCGTGTCGCTCGCGGCCGAACGGTCGCCGCGGCTCGTCCCTCGCGCCGTGCTCGCGTCGACGCGCGTGATCCTCGGGAGGCCACTCCATGCAAACGACGGCGCCTGGCTCGACGCCGGCCTCGCTTCGTCGTTCGCGCAGGATCACCATCTCGTCGCCTCGATCGCGACCCGATGGGCTCAGGCCGTGCGACTCGCGCAGCGTGGAGAATCCGGCGCCGCGGCGAATTGCATGCGCGAGGCGAGCGACCGAGCCCGTCGCTGCGGACACCAGCCGTTTGCGACTCGACTGGATCAGGCGCACCCCGTCTGACACGGGCCGTCGTTCGGCCGCGCTCATTCTCGAAGGCCGATCAGTCGTTGACGTGATCCAGTTCGGACCTGGCCGCCGCCCAATCCCCGCCCTGCGCGCTGTCCCACGCCGCCGCGACCCATCCGTAGTAGTACTCACAGCTGAAGTTCGGGTTCGTGATCGGGGCTTGCGACGCCAGCGCGGCGTACGCCGAAGCCTTGGCCGCCTGCGCGTCAGGATTGGTTCCCGCCAGCTGGATGATCTTGTTGAGCAGCGCGGCCGCGGAGTAGTTCGGATTCGCGGGCCAGTTCGGCCAATTGGGGCATGCCATGGCTCTTCTTCCTTTCGGCGCCCGAGGGCACCCCTTCGTTCTGTATCGCCGCAACCGGGGAAAGCCGGCTCCCCTCGGACGGCAACCGACGGTGAAACCCTAGCCTTGATCGCCGCCCGGACAAGGGCAAAGTGGTCGCTGTGAAACCCAGCGTCGTTGCGCTCCACCTCCATGTGGTCATCGGCCCCGACGCGGGGCGCACGTTTCGCTTCCTGCGCGCGACGTCGTTCGAGGTGCGCGCGCGCTCCGACGCCGACGACGACGGGCTCGCGCTCCGGACCGACGCGGCCGACGGGACCGCCATCCGATTCTCGCGGGTCGGTCGTCGATGGAACGTCGAACGACTTGCGGGCCCCGAACTCTTCGTCAACGACGTCGCAACCCGGGCGACGGCGCTCGACGGCGGGATGGTGCTCCGGGTCGGAGGCACGACATTGGACGTCGCGCTCACACGCGAAACGGCCCCCGCCCCGGTCGAGCCGGACCGTGAGGCGATGCCCGCGGTGACGGGCTTCGAACTGCTCGCGCCCGTCGCGTTCGGTGCCGCGGCCCAGACGTGGCTCGCTCGCCGATTGCTCGACGGGGTCCTCGTCGCGCTGAAGGTGGCGCGGCCGGGTGCAACGGATGCGATCCGCCGCGACTTTCGCCGGGAGGCGGAGATCGCCGAGGCTCTCGCCGGAGTTCCCCACACGGCCGAACTCGTGGGATCGGGTTCGCAGGGTGCGCAACCCTGGCTGGCGTTCCGATGGATCGACGGCGAGACCCTGGAGGAGCGGGTCGCTCGCGACGGGGTGCTCGAACTTTCGACGGCGTGCCTCGTCGCGGGTCAGGTGCTCGACGTCCTGCGCGCCGCTCACGCCCGACAGTTCGTCCACCGCGACGTCAACCCGGCGAACGTGATGCTCGGGCGAGTCGCCGATCGAGCGCCCCTTTCGGCCTACCTGATCGACTTCGGGCTCGGGAAAGCCGTCCGCGTCGCCTCCGACCCCGCGGACGCCACGGTGAATCCGACGCGGACGGGAGAATCGATGGGACGGCCCCGGTTCCTGGCGCCCGAACAGGCCGCCGACGGAAAGCGGGCGGGACCCGCGTCCGACCTCTACGGGCTTGCCGCCACGCTCTACTGGGCGCTCACGCGGGCGAGCCACATCCGCGAAGATCCGAGCGAGAGCCCGCTGGCCTCGCTCGCCAAGGGGCACCTGATTCCGATTCGGCGTCGTCGTCGCGACGTCCCCGAGGCGCTTGCGATCGCCCTGGACCAGGCCCTGTCGAGAGATTTGGAGCGTCGATGGGAGGCTTTCGACCCCCTCCGGCGAGAGTTGGAGCTCGTTTCGGCTCCCCGAACCGGAATTTAGGGACTTTAGTCCCGAATAATTCCGTCGAAAGTCTGCGCGTTTTTCGACCCGATTCTTACTAGGTAAGTGGATGGGCGCACGTCGATGCCCCGGACGGCTTGACCGTCGAAAAGGGGGCTGCGTGGAATCCATTCAAGGGGAGTTCGTGTCGTGGGGGATGCGGTAAGGGGGTTGCAGGCGCCGCGCCAGGAGTGCGTCGCGCCTGCCCCCCCGCCATCGGGCGGGCAGGGGGGGCCGATCGGCGCGGTCGGCACACGCCCGACGTTCCGGCGAGAATCCGCCCGTGCGAAAGTCCGTCGACGATGAACTGCTGGCGCTCGTTGCCGAAACGAACGACCAGCGCCGGGTCGTCGGACAGGCGCTCGTGGCACTCCATCGCGCGCTGCTCGTCCCTCGGGATCGCGGCTTCGTCGTGTCGGTCCAGAAGTGGGCGCCCGGAGCCTCGCTGCTCTTCGGCTCCATGGAGACGCGGCTGCGGCGACTCTCGCCCCATCGGCTCGATGGGGCGCTGCGTGGTTGGTTGAAACCCGTACTCGAACGGCTCGCCGACGACCTCGAGCGTGGCGACCGCGGGCGCCTCTCCTTTCTCGCGTGGCTCCAGGGTCGGTTCCTCGATCTGACTCGACTGCTGAAGGAGGAAGCGCGCGGCACGAAGATCCACGATCTCGTGCTCGCGCGCGATCTCGGCCTCGTGTTGGGCTCGGTCGCCCGTGGGAACGTCACGTCCGCCGCGTCGGCGCTGCGCGCGGGCGCGAGAGAACTCGTCGGGTCGGACGCCGTCCCCGCCGTCGATTCGACGCCTCGACCGCCCCGACCGCCGCGGCGTTCGTAGAACGTCGCCCCGCCTATTTTCCGGTCAATACGATCGTGCCCGACCAGGGCGTCGGTTCGTCTCCCGATTCCATCCGGCCGAGGATTTTCGCGAACCAGGCGCAGGGGCCGTCGCCCGGCTTCTCGCGCTCGGCCTCGGCGAGCGCCGCGCGGGCGGCCGCGAGGTCGCCTCGGCGTGCGGCGTCTCCCGCGCGCGTGAACGCCTCGACGTGGGCGAGGAGCGACTCGCTCGCGCCGTCGCGAAGCGCCATCAACTCGTAGACCGCCACGGGTTCCGACTTCCCGACGACGCCGAGCCGCCCGAGCGGCTTCGCGACGATCTCGCGTTTCGCGTCCTCGAAGGTGGAGGCGCCGACGAGGATGCGGGTTCCGAACGCCTTGTTGGCTCCTTCGAGCCGGCTCGCGAGGTTGACCGCGTCCCCCATGCACGTGTAGTCGGAGCGGTGGCGGCTTCCCATGCTGCCGACCACGGCTTCCCCGGAGTTGATTCCGATGCGGACGACGAAATCGGTCAACCCGTAGCCGCGCCAGACGGGTTCGAAGGCGGGCAGCCGGGCCTGGACCGAGAGGGCCGTACGACAGGCGCGCAGCGCGTGGTCGTCCTGTGCGATCGGATCGCCGTAGAACGCCATGACGGCGTCGCCGATGAACTTGTCGATCGTGCCGCCGTGCTCGAAGACCGCGTCGCAATGCGGCGTCAGATAGCGGTTCAGCAACTCGACCACCTGATCGGGCGTCAGTTTCTCCGAAAACGACGTGAACCCCGCGACGTCGCTGAACAGGATCGAGATCCCGCGGCGACGACCGCCGAGATCGAGCAGCGACGGATCGCGCTTGATCGCCTCGATCACCGAGGGCGCGAGGAAGCGACCGAACGTGCCCTCGAGCCACTTCGTGTAGCGGCCTTCGGTTGCGGCGCGACGCGCGAAGGCGCCGCCCCATGCCAATACGACGCCCGCGACGGGGGTCGCGACGTCGAGAATCGTTCCCGCGCGGAACACGAACCAGGTGACGGCGACGACCGCGATCGCGGCGAGCAACGACGCAAGGTGGGGGAGGATCTTCCCGCGGAGCAACGTCCCGAAGAGCGCCGCGAGGATCGAGGCGACGAGCAACAGCACGACGTTGGTCGTCTTCGACGCCCGCAGGCGCCCGCCGCCGTTCCAGAGGTTGTCGAGGACGGTTGCCTGGAACTCGGGTCCCTCGAGGTTCTTGGCGATGGGCGTCTGGACGACGTCCTGGAGCCCGGCGAGGTTGGCCCCGACCACCACGACCCGGTCTCGAAATGCCTCGATCGCCGCGGGGGGAACTGCGTTCGCCTTGTCGCTGGAACGATCCTGCGCCCATCCGATGACTCGTCGTGGAGCGACGCGGCGATAGGCGCCGAACTCGCCGCTTCGGAAGTCGACGAAAAAGGAGCCGTCGGCATGAAGCGGTCGCTCCGTGCCGGCTACGACGAACCGATGTTCGGTGAGGATCGGCGATGTGTCCGTCGCGAGGGAGACTCCGGCCAGCGGGAGGCTCATGGCAACGGCGCCGCCGACGCGGGCCACGACGATGGCGCGGCGGGTGACGCCGTCCACGTCGGGATCCGTATTCGCGAAGGCGACGATCCGGGCGCCCTCGGCGACCCGTCGAACGGGCCAGTTCGCGCCGGCACGTGCGAAGACCTCGGGTCCCGGAACGAGCCCGTCCGACGCCAGTCGAGCGAGCCCGGCGGCGCGCCGCGCCGGGACGTCGAACGTCGGTCGTGGATCGAGTCCGAACGCAATGGTCGTTCGCGAGGCGTTCTGCAGCGCCGTCCCGTATTGCTCGCCGTCGGACGATTCCCCTTCGATGACCTGCTTCACGGGCTCGGAGAGGTGCACCGTCGATGCTCGGTAGTCGTCGAGCCCCGCACCCCGGTCGAGGTGAAAGAGGTCGATGACGATCGCCTTCGCACCGGCCGCGGAGATCGTATCGATCAACGTCGCGTTGACGTCGAGCCCCCAGGGCCAGCGCATGCCGCTGCTCTGGAAGAACTTGTCCACGTCCTCGTCCTCGATCTGGACGATCACGATCCGTGGATCGGGCGTGCGCTCGCCCGCGACCAGCCGCGTTCTCACGTCGATCAGCGGCAACTCGAGGCGCTCGGCGGCCGACGTCGCACGCAGCAGCATGAGGACCATGGCCACGGCGACGCCTACGCCCACTGCCGCGAGCACGCGGGCCGTCCCCGACGTGACCGGAGACTTCGGAGGCTTCTTCGTCACCGGGACGCGACCCGTCAGCGGGGCACGGGCAGCGGAACCGGCGGCGGTGGCGGCGGAGGAACGGGCGCGGGCGCACCCGGCGCCGGAGTGGTCGGCGGAGCCGGCGGCTTCGCCGTCGGCGTCGACGGGGTGAGCGGACGGCCGAGCGACGTCTCCAGTCGCGCGCGGCGGAAGTCGAGCACCGGGAGGGCGATGTCGACGGGGCCGATCTGGGCGGCGAACGAGGCCAGCGTCTGCGCTCGCACGGCGGGCGAGGCGTGCGCCGCGTCGGTTCCGCCGTGATGCGGGTCGTCGCTCAGGCGACCGAGGTATCGCGCCAGCGACGTCCAATCGTAATAGACGTCGGAGAGGATGTTCGAACCCTCCGAGTCGGCGTCGAACTCGAACTGGCGGCCGTAGGCGTGTTCGCGAGCCGTGCGACCCATTCCATCGACCGCGCCCTTGAAGACGGTCAACAAGCCCTGACCGAGGCGCGAGTCGGCCTTCTTCACGACGGCGCGCATCAACGCCGTACCGGCCTTCATCTTGCCCTGGAACTCGCCGCTCTTGCGCACGACCTTTTCGCCATGCTTCAACGAGATGTGCGCGAGTTCGTGACAGAGCACGCCCGCGAGTTCATCTTCGGTCTTGCATGCGTTGACGGCGCCGCGCGTCACGAGGACCCAACCGCCGGGCCCGCTGACGCCGTTGACCTCGTCGGTGTTGAGCACGTCGAAGTGGTACCCGCCGACCGTCGCACCCAATCGATTCGAGAGGCGCACGATTACGTCGCCCACGCGCTTGACGTACCGACGCCGATTCATGTCGGGATCGAGCCCGTCCGCGGCGATCGCGTTGGCGGCGACCGCGCGGCCGAGGTAGTACTCCTGCGTCGGGCTGAAGTCCTTCTCGATCTTGTCGGTGTACGAGCCCAGCGCGCTCGCGTACGGCGAGAGCTTCTTCATCAGGTTGCCGGCCTTCCCCGCCTTCCCGCCCGCCTTGCCGAGAAGACCGCCGAGGCCGTCGAGCGCCTTGCCGAGCCCGCCGCCCGAGTCGCCGCCTCCGCCCTCGGGCTCGTTGTCGTCGTCGGCGTCGATCTCTTCCTTCGGGAGTCTCGGGGGCAGCAGGTAGTCATGACCGCGACGGCCGAGGTCGCCGTCCATCAGGAACGAAATCGACTCGGCGGGGTCCATCTTCGACGTCTGCTGCTCGATCGAATCGACCTGGCGATACGCCGCGTCGAGGTCGGCGCGTTCCGTGCGGAACGATTGTTCGGTCTTCGCCGTCAGCTGGCGACCGGCCGCCGATGCATCGCGCGCGCTGACCGTTCCCTCGGCCGTCCCCTCGATGTGCGCCGGCGCCGGCGTCGCGACCAACGCCGAGGGCTCGATCGCCTGGTAGGCCTTGATCCAGCCCGCGCCGCCGACCGCGTGCACCTTGACCCAGGGGAACTTCACCTCGTCCACGACGACCTGCGTGTTGGCCGGGAGCGTCGCCGCCGCGGCGGCGGTCGCCGCCGGTTCCGCGCGCAGCACCGTCCCCTTCGAGTCGTAGAGCACCCTCGTCTCGCCGACCCGCGTGTCCTTGGGGCCCGCCGACGCCCGTCCGTCGAGCGCGACGGTCGACACGAGGGCCAGGAGGGCCACGGGGGCGAGGCGTTGGAGCCGGAAACGGCGAGTCATGCGGGGAAGTCTCCGGAGATGGTCGATCCCGAGCCTACCCCTCTCCGGCGGGGGAGGCTCGTGTTCGTCGCGTCACGAACGACTTGCGCGGGCCCTCGAGTGCGCTGCGCATGCGATCGACCTGCTGCTTCGTGAACATGACCATCGTGTCGTCGTCCACGTAATCCATGTAGTTCATGAACATGTCGCCGTTGGGCGAGCGGGGGCAGGACAGGTGGGGGAACGTCGGTTTGCCCGTGTTCTCGCGGAGCTGATTCGGCGTATCGGGCACCGAATCGCCGTCCGAACAGCTGGCCGTCGATGACTCCCCCCAGATGTGCGTCAGATTGAGCCAGTGCCCGACCTCGTGGACCGCCGTCCGTCCGAGGTGAAAGGGCGCCGTCGCCGTGCCGGTCGTGCCGAACGCCGTGTTCAAGATCACGACCCCGTCCGTCTCGGGGTTGTCTTCGCCGGGAAACTGGGCGAAGCCGAGCAGTGAGTCGGCCAGCGAGCAGACCCACAGATTCAGGTACCGATCGGTCGGCCAGGCGTCGTGGCCGCCGTGCTTGGTGAACTTCATCGCCTCCGCGGCGTATGAAAACGTCGCCTTCGTCGTCTTGGTACGGGTGACGCCCGTCGTCGCCTTTCCGTCCGGGTCCTTCGTCGCCAGCGCGAAGCGGATGCGTGCGTCGCCGACCAACGACGCCCACACGGCCGGGACCGACTTTCGATCGACGTTCTTCGCGGCGTAGTCCCGGTTCAGCACCCTCATCTGACTCGCGATCTGTGCGTCCGACACGTTCTCCGACGCCTTCTTCCACACCACGTGGACGACGACCGGGATCGTCACGAGCGGGGGCGGACCGAGCGCCTTCGCCGACATGCGCCGGGCATGGAATGCCTCGAACGTCGCGCGCCGCACGCGGATTTCGGGGTCGGCCTGGGCCGCCATCTGGAGCATCACGACCGCGCCGCAGCTGCGGACGATCGGCGGAGCCTTCGAGCCGCGATCCGGGGTTTTCGCCATGAGCGTCCTCCGCCCGGGCCGGTTCGGGCCCGCCGAGTCGGAGCATAGCGAGCGCGGTGTCGGCCGGGGAACTTCCCGGTTGTTCACGGACGACGTACGGCGTGGCACAAGGAAGCCATGCCCACGTTCCTGCCGCTCCGGGACGTTCCGCTCTCCGCCCTCGATCGATCGTGGGAGAACTCCCTCGGGACGGCCCCGGGCGACCTCGCGGAGCGGGTCCTTTGCGACGCCGACGCACTTCGTCGCTCCGGGAACGCCGACGACTCATGGAGGGCGCTGGCGGCCTATCGTGCGCTGATCGGGCGGCTCGCCGCCATGGCGCCCGCCGACGTCGAGCGGGTCGAATGGGTGTCTCGCGAAGACCCGTCCCGCGACGCGACGACGCGCACGGTCGCCGACCTCGCCGCGTCGCACGGCACCCCCGATGGGAAGCTCGACGGCGAGCGCTTGATCGCCGAGTGCGAACTGCGCGACGACCGGATCGACGACGCCGAGCGACGGCTTCGCCGACTGCTGGCGCGCACGCGGGGCCGTGGTGATCGCATCGAGATGGAAATCTGCCACGCGTTGTCGCTCACGTTCTCGGTCGCGCGACGCGAGATCGAGACGCTGGTCACCGCGCGCCACGCATTCGACGTCGCGAGCCGCATCCCGTCGGTCCATCCGGTGTATCTCGCGAACACGGGCACCGCGCTGGTCGACGCCTACTGGTCGATCGGCGACGTCGCCCGTTCGCTCGCCCAGCTCGAGAGGCTCGAGGCGGTCGCCGCTCGGCTCTCCGAGCCCGACGCGACGCGGTTGCGACGCAGCATCCACGACCGGCGCTTCGACGTCGCTCTGTCGGAGGGCGACGTCGCCGCGGCCGAGCGCCACCTCGAGCGCGCCGAGGCCGAGAAGGCGCGAGACTTGAAGACCCCCGGCTTCGACCCGAACGCGCTCTTCTGGAGCCGGCCTCGACTGCTCCTCGAACGGGGCCGCTACGAGGAGGTGGCCGATTGGCTCGCCCGGCAGGCCGTGACGGGCGACGCCCAGTTGCCGAAGTCGATCGGCTGGGCGCAGGTCGATCTCACGGTCCGGCTGAAGACCGGACGCACCGAGGGACTCGCCCCGCGCGTCGAGGCGCACCTCGCCCAACTGGAAGACGGCGTGAGGAACGGCCGCGTCGGAACGGGCACGCGCCTGCGCTACGCCCGAAATCTCGGGCGCAGTCTGCTCATCGAGGGAGCCCATCCCGACCTCGCCGCCCGTGCGTTCCGGGCCGCCGCCGACGCCGCCTTCGATCGCATCTTCGAGATCGAGCGCTGCGTGCGCGATCTGCCCGAGCTCTCGTCGGCCCCTCCCGAGGATCTCGCCGCGCTGGCCGAGTACCGTGCCCGATTCGTCGACGGCCATCGCGAAGTGCTGCTGAGTTTGCGCGACCTGCTCGCCGAAACGGCCCGTCGCCACGCGCTTCCGGCGTGGGCCCGCGGCGGCGACGGTCACCTCGTCAGCGTCTGCGCCTGGTGCCGCTCGGTCCGCGACGCCGACGGTCGCTGGCTGCCACTCGGCCACTTCTTCTCCTCGACGACCGATCTCCCCGTGACGCACGGCATCTGCGAACCCTGCGCGAAGACCGCGTTCGCCGCCCTCTGATGCGCCCCTCGGACGCAGCCCCGGCGTCGTCGGTAGAATCGCCCCGATGAGCGATCCCCGCCCGTCGGACGCAGGTCCCTCCCGCCGAACGTTCCTCGCGCTGACCGCGGCCGGTGCCGCGGGCACGCTGCTCGGCTGCCACGGCCGTACGGGCTTCGAACCGATCGGCGACGTGGCCGAGCGGCGCGAAACCTCGGCGGTCGGACGCGGGTCCCGTGCGCCGGCCCTGTTCGTGGGCCACGGCTCGCCGATGACGGCGCTCGACCCGCAGTCGGGCGGCGAGTGGGCGCGTTGGACCGCCGGGTTCGCCAAGCCCAAGGCCGTGCTCGTCGTCTCGGCGCACTTCGAACTCGCGCCCATCTCGATCGGGGCGACGACGCCGGTCGATCTGATCTACGACTTCGGCGGCTTCCCCGACGAACTCTTCCAGGTCAAGTACGCGTGCCCCGGGGCGCCCGCGCTTGCCGACGACGTCGAGAAGCGGCTCGCCACCCAGTTCAAGACCGAGCGCGACCCCGAGCGGGGGCTCGATCACGGCGCCTGGGTGCCGCTCTCGTGGATGTGGCGCAAGGCCGACGTCCCCGTTCTGACGATTTCGATGCCGACCAACGATCCCGCGACGTTGGTCGCGATCGGCCGGAAGCTGGCGCCGCTGCGCGACGAGGGCGTCGCGATCCTCGGCAGCGGCAACGTCACGCACAATCTCCGCATTCGCGGAGGTGACGGCACGCCGTCCTGGGCGTCCGAGTTCGACGCCTGGTGCACCGACGCGCTGGTCCGAAAGGACGTCGACGCATTCATGACGTGGCGCGCGAAGGCGCCCGGCGCGAAAATGTCGCACCCGACGCTCGAGCATTTCAATCCGCTGCTCGTGGTGCTCGGTGCCGCGCTCGACGACGGCGCGACCGCGAAGTTCCCGATCACGGGTTTCGAGGGCGGCAGTTTCTCGCGCCGGTGCGTCCAGTTCGGCTAGGAGCCCGCTGGCTCGTCGCCCCGCGTAAACGGGGCGACGGCGACACCGACGCCACTACGGTTTCCAGGCGCCGACGACGAAGTCGAACTGGTCGCCGTCGCCGTTCAAGTCACGGACTTCCGCGACCTCGCTGCGCAGGAACGCCCACAACGCGCCGCCATCGGCCGCCGGACGCGACGTCGCGGCCGAGGTGAGGCCCGTCTGCTCGACCGTGCCGGTGGTGCTCACCACGCGGAACACGAAGTCGAGCGTGTCGCCGTCGACGTTGTAGTCCTGCGTGCTGCCGGCCACGTTCTCGTTGGCCGTGACCGCCACGCGCCCTCCGAGCACCTTGGCGTGGACCGCGCTCGTGTTCGCGAGATTCACCGGAGCATTGGGGGTCGCGAACGGGATGTAGAAGAGCAGTTGGTCCGTGGCGTCCATGTCGCCGTTCAGGATGCCGTTGTTCAGTTCGAGGACGTTGACCACAATGCCGTTCACGTCGCCGAGGCCCGTGATCGGAATCGTGCCCGGGGCCGGCGTCGCGGACGGGGCCAACCCCGTGTTCCAGACCGTCGGCGGGCTGGTCGTGGCGTCGATCAACAGCAAGGCGTTTCCGATCGTGCCCTCGCCGGAGAGGTCGAAGTTCCCGTTGGCCGCTTCGCTCACGACGACCGAGAGCCAGCCGGGCGTGATTTCGGCGATCGACCCTGCGTCGATCGCGAGACCGGTCAGGGCGGGGAACCCGGCGAAATTCGCGGGCGTGGGCACCAACTTGTTCGCCACCGCCGCGTTCACCGCATGGTCGGTCCAGTGGAGGATCTCGAGATCTAGCAGGTCGGCGTCCCCGTTGTCTCCGATGGGCGGCGTGTGGAGCGGGTCTTCGGCGGCCGTGTAGAAGGCCTTGGTGCCCTCGTAGAAGGCGAACCGCGCGTTGTTTCCACCGTTCAGATTCCCGAGAACGGCCCCGAGCGGGATGAACTCGGTCTGGGTCACGACGTCGTAGATCGACGGGACGAAGTCGGTCGCGTCGGCGTCGCCGTTGATGGAGACGCCCAGCGCGATCTCGCTCACGTACGTGAGGGTGTGCAGGTCCGTCGAGAGCGCATAGGCAGCCCCCGGCTGAACGTGGCGTGCGCCGTGCAGGCCCGTCAAACCCGAGAATGCGCCGATGCCGCCGACGGGACCCGGGCTTGCGAGGTCGGCGACCAGGAGAATCGTGTCGGCCACGTCGAGGTCGGCATTCAAGTCCACGCCCTGACCGGCTTCGGACGCGAGGAAGGCGCCGAAGCCGCCCTGTGTCTTGACTGCGAACGGCGCCGCGGCGGCGAACGGGAAGCGGACCAGCGCGTTCGTACCGCTGTCGAGCAGGACGAACATGGTGTCGAGCGTGTCCGCGTCGCCGAGGCTCGCATTCTGGTTCGTTCCGCCTACGCCCTCCTGCACCTCGAGCAGACTCGCGACCGCCCGGGGGCCGAAAAATTTCAGCGGGGCGAGCGTCGTCACGCCGCCGAAGGGATGGGTGAAGATCGTCGGGCCTGCCGAGAGCAGGTACGACGTCATCACGTCGGTGGCGTCGCCGTCGCCGTTGATCATTCCCTGGTCCTGTTCGCGGGTCGCGAAGAACGTGACGCCCAAGCCGGGTTCCAGAATGCGGGCCGTACCGGCCGCGTCGATGCCGGTCACGTCCGTGCTGACCGCCGTCTGCGTGAAGACGCCCGTGCTGGCATTGATCGAGCCGATGACGCCGTCACCGACATCGGCGTCGCCGTTCAACACGACGCTGAAATTTTCCGCCTCCCCGACCGCCATCACGAGCACGTTGCCCAGCACGCCGTAGGTCGCGCTGCGGGTCGGGGCGACGCTGGCGCGACCGATCATCACGACGAAGGCCTGGGCGTAGAGCGAACTGGCTACCGGATTGACCCCGTCGTCGACCGTGAGAAAAATCGAGTAGAGCCCGGGCGCGAGCGCGAGCGTCGGCAGCGTGACGAGGAGCGGGACGCCGTCGTTGTCGGTCGTCGGGCCGAGCAGCACGGTCTGGTCTCCCGTCGTCAGGAGGTTCCCGTCCACGTCGGCCAGCACGCGCACCGAGGCGGCGCCGTCGTCGTTGGCCGTGATCGTCATCCGTACGAGGTCGCCGCGGATCGCCAGCACGCCCGTGGCCGGTCCGGCGATCGCCGCGGTGGGGGGCGTGCCCCCGCCGCCTCCTCCGCCGCCTCCGCCCCCGCCGCTGCCGCCCCCGCAGCCTCCGAGCGTCAACAGTGTGGTCATCGTCCACGCAAGGACGCGAGGAAGGGGAATGCGAGTGGTGTTCATGGCAATACTCCGATGCCGCGGACGGACGAGCGTCTTGCAAGCACGCAACGTACCGCCGGATTTGCGAGGCATGCGCGAACGTAACTCCATTTCCTTAAACAAGTTAGAATTGAATTGAACGGCGACGCGCCGACCCTTGCTCCCGTGGCGGAGCGTCTTGGCACGTGCGCCCGAGCGCCTTCGCGGCCTTGAGCCGTATCCCTTACGTGAGGATCGCCTCGTCGATGTCTACGCCGACCGGGCAGTGGTCGGAGCCCTGGACGTGCGGGTGGATGAACCCGGCTCGCACGAACTCGGCCGCGTTCTTGGACGCGAGGACGTAGTCGATGCGCCAGCCGATGTTCTTGGCCCGGACACCGAAGCGCTGCGACCACCACGAGTAGTGCCCGGGGCCGTTCTCGAATCGGCGGAAGGTGTCGACCCATCCGGCATCGACCCATCGATCGAATTCCTGGCGCTCGATCTGCGTGAAGCCGCTCGTGTTGACGTTCTCCTTCGGGCGCGCGATGTCGATCTCGCGGTGCGCGGTGTTGAAGTCGCCGAGCACCAGCACGCGCTTGCCGCCGCGACGCAGTTTCTCGACGCGGTCGAAGAGCGCGCGATAGAACTCGAGTTTGTAGGGAATGCGACTGTTGTCCCGCTCCTTCCCGTTGCCATTGGGAAAGTAGACGTTGGCGACGACCAGCTTGCCGTAGCGTGCAATCTGGAGCCGTCCCTCGTCGTCGAAGCGCGCGTCGTCAAGCGTCGTCCGGACGTCGTCGGGGGGGCGGCGCGAGAAGAGCGCGACGCCGCTGTAGCCGGGGCGCTT